>CAZULK010000053.1:0-16422 GCA_964621225.1 uncultured Melioribacteraceae bacterium
GGAATAAGTGCGGCAAAACTTCCGATTCCGCCTTTTCTGAAAGTAATATCCAATGAGTTGACTTTAGTATCCGAACGAAAGTTCTCCGGTTTATAAATGAATGTCGTTGTATCTTCCAGAAATGAATCTGTCCCGTCTGCAATATCCTTGTCCGATACAAGATCATTTTTACCCATACCAAAAGTGGATGTGCTCAAACCGAAATTTCCGTCAAATGTAAACTGTGCTTTCTTATAGTTTGCCATTTCTGCCGGATTGCCGAATACAGAGTAAATCCCACTCTTAAGGCTTGGGCTTAAGATACCTCCAAACGTTCCCGCATTTGGTGTTATTCCCGAGGAGTTCAGCCCAACTTTTACATTTAAGTTTAATGTACCGCCGTTGAAATAGCTAAGCACCGGTGTGTCCGAACTTTGGGCAAATATATAATTGACACAAATAAATATACCGATTAAAAACTTTGTGATACTTTTCATTTCAAACTCCGTTGAGTTAAAATTCCAATCCTAAACTAAATCTTTGAGAATTTGCCAGTTCTTCAATTGAATAGGTATAATCAATGAAAATATGTGAATTGCCTATAAGTTCGGCAACATCAAGTCCCAAACCAAGGCTATACCTTTCATCATCAATATTATTAATTAAATTTTGTGCTCCACCACGGATAAAAACCATATTAAATAATTTCAATTCCATTCCTGCCATAATCTTTTGGTTGGCATCAACTAATAATGAGGGAGTATAATCGAAAGTAACGATGAAATTATCTTTCAATTTGAATGCGCTACCAAATGTCCACTCGACCGGCACGGTTTCCGAGTATTTGCCTTTCGTTTTATTTAATTCCGAATCCGTTTTCGAATCCCAAAACAGAGGCGAGTAGATGTCGCGAATAAATGTTCCCAGTGTTATCCGTTCATTCAAAGGATATAACAGACCGAAATCAAGACCGAAACCAAATGCATTACCTTTGACTTGGTTAGACATTCCGGTTGTTATTTCATCATGATCGAATACAATATAATCGGACTCGTTCAAAGAGTTATTCCCAAAAGTTGCAAATCTGAGTTTGAGAGTTGCACCAGCATAAAAATCCCAGATTTTCATGGCATAACTTGTGCCTATTGACCATTCCCTCAAAGCTTTATCGCCGGAAGAAATTATGGAAAAGCCCATTCCCTCGTCTTTGCCCAAGGGAAGGGAAGCAGCAAGGTAATGATAATTTATCAGTCCCAATTGGTTGGTATAAGAAAAAGCCGCCTGATAATTTTTAATCTTTGTAAGCCCTGCAGGATTCCAAATTACCGAATTCACGTCGTTTGCCAATCCGGTGAACGCTCCACCCATTGCAACGGGACGAGCGCCAAATCCAATGTCGGCAAATGCTCCCGGAATGCCCGAAAGATCCTGTGCGTAACTTGAAGAGTAAATTAGAATGACCGAAATAAAACTTATGATCCTTTTCATGGTAAATACCCGAAAAATTATTTAATTAAAATTACTTGTACTAATTGACTTGTACTTCCGCTGCTGTCTCTTGCATCAATTTTTATAATATATCTGCCATTTCTGGCTGTGCGACCGGAATCAGTTGTTCCGTCCCATGTAATTTCTTTGTTCGATGATGAACTCCCGTATCTTCCAGCAATTTGAAGATCATTTTCGAAAATAGTTTTTACCAACTCGCCACGAATATTGTATATTTTAATTGTAACCGTTGCAAAACGGTCTTGCGTGGTTAAGAAATACCCAATTTTCACCGGTGATACAACCGGAGAAAATGGAGAAGGCAATACCGAAACATATTTCAATCCCAACGGTTCGTTTTGAGTTAGAACGGCATACTCGCCGAAATGTCTGAAATAATTGGTTTGAACGGAAGTTGAGGAGGTGTTGGAAATATCCATCATAATCCAATTTTTATCTATTTTGTCGTATCTGCCTATTGCCTTATCGCCTTCGAATAATTTTAGCTGAGATTCAACAGGCAAAATTAATTCCGCCGATTTGGCAAGGCTGTCACCCGGCAATGCTATGCCGGCCGAATATTGTATGTTATACAATTGCGACGAAACCGTGAAGGATTTATCCGATCCTAAGGGTTGGAATATCTTTTTCGATTTTCCGGTTGCCGCCTTACTTAAGAAAAGTTCAATCGGGAAAGTCAAAGTGTTGGGTAATATTCTCAAGCTCATTCCTTTACCGTCAGTCACGGTGTATGAAATTGAAGGCGGTACTGTTGCGTAAACCGCAACTGTTTTACTTGCTTGTAATCCCGACATATTATCGGTTGCCGTTATTGTAGGATTTCCAATGAATGTTGTATCACCCGGAACGAAGAAACCTGTTGCAGTAATCATTCCTGCCGAAGCCGGAGTAACGCTCCAGTTAAGAGAATTTCCCAATAGAATACTTCTGTTTGATGTATCGGATGCACTATAGCTGAATTGGAAACCGGATGATCTGTTGCTTAATCTTTCTTCAGGTGCGGAAATTGTAATCTTTCCGAGAGGTTCATCGGTCACTTCGAAGGAAAATGATTTACTTATCACTGATCCATTTAATGAAGCGGTTAATTTTAATCGAAAATCACCGGCTTGGTTCATCTTAATTGATAAGTTTGTACTGTCATTTGCATCAGGATAATTGAACTCGAAAGCATCCGGCGAATCGGTTGTCCAGCTTAATGTTCCTTCGTGTGATGCACCTGTAAACTTATCGGATAGATCCTTATTTATTCCGTCCCGTATTTTAATTGATATTTCATATTCGTCACCATTTCTTAATATTTGACCGTTCAATTCGGGTGTTATCGAAATGCTTGAAAGAATTCCTTTTGCAATCGGAGTGAATGTATAAATATCGGATTTGTATGTGACACTATCTACTGAATTAAAAATTGAAACGTAATAATTAACATCTTCCAAACTGAATTGTGCGGGTATTTCGGCTTCGAACGATGAACCTGTATTTGAAAGATTTACTTCGTTGTAAGACGAAGCCGAATTCTTTTTATAGAATAAACTTCCGCTCGAACCTGCTTGGGAAGTTCTGTAAGAAACAACAACTTTCGATGCCGCATCTGCAGTTACTGAATCCAATGGCTCGATTGTGAAGGGCATTAGTATGGTTCTATTTACTATTGAAGTATCGGTTGTCAATTCCACTTGTAAATATTTATTATCCGGAGTTAGATAATTTTCCTTGGTCGCGCTGAAATTATAAACTCCTTTTTTAAGGGTTGCTCCACTTTTGAATCTACCTTTCGAGCCGGTGGATGTTGAAATTGTTGTGCCGTTGGGTTTGGTGAAATTAATCAGAACACCCGGCAATACATCCACACCGTCGGAGAAAGTTAAATTTATTTCCCCGGAAGGAAGGACGAAATCATTTAGAGTAACCGTTGTACCTAAAGCCTGCGAAGTGAGCTGAATTGTTTCGCCAATAGATAAATAATCCGGATCGTTAATCCTAACATCGAGCAGTGTTGTATCAGTTGCACCGGATTTAAGCGGAACATCCGTAAAGATAAAATTACCGTTGGCATCAGTTTCCTGATTAAATATATTATTGGATGAAAGCGTAATGTTTACACCGGCAACACCTTCACTTCTGTAAACCACTCGACCTTTAATATTTACAATTGTAGGAATTAGTGTCAGATTCTGATCTGTAAGATTACTTCCCGAAGAGATACTCAGTGAAATTGTATCCGGAACAAATCCGACTTTATCCGCAATTACTTTTACATCACCGCTTTGCAATTCGTTGAATTCATAATTGCCGTTTGCTGATGAAGTTAATATTGATTGTCCGGTGGAAGTATAGAATAATTTTACGGAGGCGCCGTCAATGGGACCATTATCTTTCCTAAGCACCTTTCCGCTTAATGATGCCGTATTGAGTGACATTGTGAAATTGACAGTCAGACTTTGATTGACGGTAACAGTTTTTGTTTGATTTACCGGAGATGAACTGTAACCTTCTTTGGATGCAGTAATGACGTAAGAATCCGCCGGTATATCATTGAACTCTACCAATCCTTGCGAATTAGTTGTTCCATTAAAGATTTTACTAGTGTCATTACTAACAACCGAAACAAGAACTTGCGGAACCGGTGAATTATCGCTTAGCTTAGTTGCAACTATTAATGAACCCGTATTTGCCGAGGCGCTAAAATCAGTAGTAATTGTATCGTTGATTGATAATGTAACGTCTTTGAATGACGGAGAAAAACTATATCCTAATTTTGATGGTGTAATTCTGTATTCCCCGGCGGGAATAAAGTTTATTTCAAAATCTCCGTTTGAAGTGGAACTGTAAATTTTACTTTGATTTGTCGATTTGTTTAGGAATGCTATAGAAGCCCCGCCAATTCCGGTATTCCCGTGAATAGATGACTTGTTTACTTGAACTGTTAAATTCACCGGACCTGCTGATTGTTGCCCGAGTGGAATATTCAAGTTTGTTGTGTCGTTAATATATCCTTCTCTGTAAATTACTGTGAATATGGTATAATCAGCATTATCCGCAACTTCATCAAATTGGAATTCTCCAGATGAGTTTGCGGTGGTATTATATGTTTGACCGAGACTCGATATAGCAGTGATGTTTGGAGTGAATGATAATACTTCTCCCAACTGATTTGTTACTTTTCCTGAAATGGAGGATTTATTTTTAACAAGACTTAAATTAACCTCTTGATCACCGGAAAGGGTTAATGACTGCTGGGCGGGAGAATAATTTTCCTTTTCTGCTGTAATTGTATAATCCCCGGGTGCGAGTGAAGTAATTGAATAGCTTCCACTGTTATCCGATTGAGCATTCCCGGCTCCTAATGAACCTTGTATTGCAACAGTAACTCCTGCCAACGGATTGCCAGAATCGTCCTTGATAATCCCGTGTACGGAAGCATTGTTTTCAATCAATGAGTTATAATCTACTTGTTGTTCCGGAGAATTTTGCGTAAGTGTTACACTTGTTGTTCCGGTTTGTGTGTAACCGCTTTTAATTGCACTTAGTTCGTACGTGCCGTATGAAACGGAAGTAATGTCGAAATTACCATTGTCGTCCGAAACGGCATTGAAGGTTGATGTTCCTACTAATTGAACCGAAGCACCCGGTACGATATTTCCTGCATTATCTTTTATCGTACCGTATACTCTACCATTGAGCGGGTATAATTTCACGTTCAAAATTTTAGATTGACCATCATTAATGGTATAAGAAGTGATTGTACTATCCGAATAACCCGTTTGTGAAATAGATATATTATAAGTCCCTCCCAGCAATTTGGGAATGATGAAATTACCGTTATCATCGCTCTGTACTGTAGCCCCGGAAGATGACGAAGTCATATTAATAGTTGCTCCCGCAATGGGATTGTCTAATATATCTTTAACGGAACCGGAAAGTACTGCGAAATTTTCTTCCAATGTAAAATTAATTCCCGTTAAGTTTGTTCCGACTTGGAGGGATAAATTGATACTGTCTTTTTTGTGACCGGCTTTTTCGGCAACTATTTTGTAATTGCCTGCGGAAAGCCCTGCCGAATAGCTTCCGTCGAATGAAGTTGACTTTTCGGATACCAGGGATCCACTGTTTGAATTATAAATTTTAATGGAAGCCGACTCTAAATTTTCATTTAAATTGTTTATAACTTTGCCCGTTATCGAAGATGGATTGGGAGTTAATTCAACCGGAATATTCACTGTAGATTGAGCATTTAATTTGTTAGTGGTTGTTGAGTAATCCCCGTAACCCGATTTTTCTACCGATACCGAATATGTATTCCCGGCTTCAACTGTAGCGTTAAAGTTACCGTTGATATTCGAAACGGTATTGACAGTATTCGAAGAATTATTCACATCAGTAATTTTAATATTTGCGTTTGCTATCGGGTTGGATGAACTGGTAATTGTTCCGGTAATTGTTGCAGTGTTCTTAATAAGATTGAAATCATTATTGATACTCTGCTGACCGGGACCAACATTCGTACTTATACTTTCCGAAGTAACAAAACCGGATTTAGAGGCTATAAGTGTCCAGTTACCGGGTTGCACATTAAATGTATATACACCTTCTTCGTTCGTTGTGCTTGTCAATGTGTTAGAACCTGAGTTTGCAGTTACAGTTGCACCGGATAAAGGTTGATTAAGAGAAGTTACTTTACCGGTAATTTTTCCTGCATTAGGTGTCATTGTAAAATTAACTCCGGTGAGTGTTTGACCCGGACTGACAGAAACGCTCTTTGCCGAAGGTGCTATATAACTTTCCTTTTCAACGGTTATTTCCATTGAGCCTGAAGAAACACTAAGAGAATAAGTCCCGTTCGGTAAAGTTGTAGCGCTTGCTTTTCCGTTTGAAACTGTTGCCCCGGAAATTGGAGATCCGTCCAATGACGTAACAGCTCCTTTCACTGTTGAGGGGTTGGGTGTAAGTACAAAATTAATGTCAGAAATCGATTCTGCAACAGTAAGTGTTAATTGAATGGGATCGGAAGAAGAATAACCGTTCTTCGAAGCTGTGATAGTATATGATCCTCCCTTTAAACTTAAATTATATGTCCCGCTGCTATTTGTCGTTGCAGTTTGCGGTGTTCCAGCATCGGGTGTTGCCGTTACCGTTATTCCGTCGAAAGGTGTGGTTCCCGAACCTCCAATTACTTTATAAACGAAGCCGGTAACCGTGTTTGCCCTTGGAGTAAGTGTAAAGGATTGATTTTGAATATTATCTCCTGCGGCAAGATTGTAAGTGACCGGATCGGGACTGATGAAGCCGGATTTGGATACTTCAATTTTCCATGCGCCCGAATTTAGATTGAATGAAAATGCCCCGGCCGAATTTGTTGTTTTTTGTCTTACGTCATTCCCTTGAATTGCTTTTACCGTAGCCAATTGAACAGGTTGACCTTCATCGTTAACAACTTGACCCGATAAACTGGCATTGTCTAAAGTAAGTTGTAATGGAGCGGAAATAGTAAATTGGTTATCATCCGGTGAAATATTGATTGGGGTTGGTGAGAGATAACCCGGTTTGGTTACGGTTACTTTGTAAGTCCCTTTCGGAATAGTAGCAGAAAATTCTCCATTCGAATTTGTTGTAACACTGTTTTCATCAGAGGTTAATAGATTGGTGAACTTAACCGTTGCTCCTTCAACCGGTGAATTGTTTTGGTCTATCACTGTTCCCGATACTATCGATGGATAAGGACGTAAATAAATGGTTAAATTTGTCTGACCGTTGGCTACAATTTCAGCCGTTACCGTTGAATCGTAAAACCCGGTTTTGCTACCGACAAACTGATAGGTACCTACAACCAAGCTGTCAACATAGCTTGTAGAATTTGTCACTATGAATGGATTCGCCGGGGATACGCCTCCCGAAACCGCATTCGCTTCCACATTAAAGCCCAATAAATTATCGCCCGTTTCGGTGTTCACAGCTTGCACTCTGAAACTTCCCATTTCTATATCATAAGTAAACAAGTAAGTTTCGCTTAGAGCACCATTACCTGAATTATCAGTTGCAATCACATTCCATACATACGAACCTTTTGACAGTGTGGTGATTGCAGGGTATGATATGCTGGTGTTTGTTGTAGTACTGTTCCAAATGGGCAAATCGATTTGTTGATCGTTTCCGGCAAAACTTTGAACACGTTGATATAAATATATTGTGTAATTATTTGCATTTTGAACCGGATCCCATTTAAATAATATTTCGTTTGTGCCTATAAATTCGGAACTGTCGGCGGGTTCAACCAATTGCGGCTTTTCTATTTGCTGTGGAGCCACATATGTGAATGCAAATGCACCGCTGAATACTGTACTTGCAAATGAAATATCTTGATCATCATACAAATTAAGTATGGTATAATTATATTCATTACCACTAAGTAAAGGTTGTGCTTGTTCGTTATAAGGCGAATTCGGATTTACTTCACCGTATTGAACCGTTGTTTTGTCGGTAATGTAATTCCATAAAATGTTCGCTCCTTGTACGCTAACATCACCGTTAGGCAAAGAAACAACGGTAAATGGTGTGCTCGAAACAATTAACCAATACGCCGGAACACCCGGAATTGCATCCCATTGAAAAATAGGAGTGGCATCATTAATCTCACCCTTAGGTGATGTTGGGATTGGTGCGTTTTGTGCTTCTATTATGAATTGAATTTCGTTTGAAAATTCTATACCCGCAGGATCTGCATTGTAATCCGATTCAATTTCGTCAAATGTGTTATGTATTGAATTGGTTATTAAACCATAATATCGTCCGGTAGACAAATTGTAAGGAGCACCTCCCGGAATGAATCCTTTCCGTTGTCCGCTTACAGAAAGTTCCCCGAGATTATAATTACCTGAAGATGATCCGAATTTAAATTTCATATTTGGATCGGTGATAAATCTATCCCATTGTAAAATTAAACTGTCCGTAGGAGAGAAAAAGAGTTTTAGCCTCGGAGTGTCGCTGCTTCCGCTATAACCTTTTGCGGGACTTAAAATTATTGTTTGATTCTCTATTACTACATCGTGAATGTGACCTCTTCCTCCACCAAATTTTGAAAGGTGATTGGTCTTAAAGCTAACATATTCCGGGGTGTCCGTCGAGGTAATATCGTTTCCGCTAAAGCCTGTTGTAGTAATGAATGCAAACCCCAAGTCCTCATCCGGAGAAATACCTATTTGATTTAAAAAGGCAAAAAATGCATCCGTTTTATTTACTCTGAGTTCCAAGCCTGTACCCGGATTGAAATAGAACGGCGATGTCGGGTCGAATGCGGGGGGATAAGGCCCGTTGTAATTGTCGGGTAATTCCCATACATCTATTCTTAGATTCAAAAAGAGTGGCTCTTGGAATAGTTGATAAAGTGCACCGGTTAAAGGGTTTAAGCCTTCCATGGTTATCTCCATGTACAGGTCTTGCTGAATAGAATTATCGTCCAAGTAGAATGTTCCGCCTTTAACGGCTTCATATAATTCATTAAAAGGAGGGTGATTGAACACCACGTCGGGAATGGAAAAATTGCCACCTTCAAAAAATTGTGCTTCTTCCAAAACTTCAATTCCCACCGTTGGAATTCTTACTTGGAATTTGTATCGTACGCTATTTTGCGCAGAAAGGCTTGTTGTAAATAAAACCAATGCAAATAATATTATTGCCCTTTTCATTATTCGTCACTCGATTATTTATTAAAACTATCTTTTGTCAGAAGGAGAATATTCAGAACGGAAATCAAAACTTTTGCAAGTTAACATTATGTTATGCATTAATCAAGCAAAAAATTATTAATTAGACTTTAATATTTCATTGATTTTTGTTGGAACAAAATTTAATTGACGAGTATTTGTAATTAGGACCTGTTCAAAAATTATTTGCAAAGAAATAGATAAAGACGTATTTTTTATTGTAAAATAAGGAGGAAATTATGGTTAACAGCAAATTATTGAAATCGATTAAAGAGAATTTAAATGAAATGTCCGATGAATGGTTGAAAGAAGTTCGATCCTCCGAATATATGGTGACCTATCAAAAATTGGATGATGAAGAGATTAAAGAAAGAGGACAACTTCTAATAGTTAATTTAGCGAAATGGTTACAAGAAGGAGCAAATCAAGAAGAAATCGAAAAATATTTCGAGAGTGTCGGAACTACAAGATTCAGAGAAAAATTTCCTTTGACTGAAGTTCAATTTGCTATTTACATTACCAAAAAAATTATTTGGAATTTTATAGATTGGCGGGATGCAATTAGTGGTGCCTTTTCCACCAGTCATGCGAGAAAAATTTTAACCCTGCTCACAACATATTTCGATCTGGGAATATTTTTCATTACCCGCGCTTATATGAATGAACTTTACGCACAGTTGGATAAATCGGACAAGTTCGAAAAAGAAGAATTGCGTCATCTTATTAATAAAGGTAAAACAGACACCAGCAGTATAGACGAAGACGAATTTATTTGGAGACCAGTATAAAAGAAAGGAAACCTTATGGTTTACGAAAGTCTAATTGCAATTGCGGAAAAATATAAAACCGCAATGGCGGAAGAGTGGTTCAAAGAAATTAAAGATTCCACTTTTCTCTCGACTTATAACAATCTTACCGATCCCCAAATTTTTGAAAGAGGTAAAGTATTATTCGAAAATTTTTATTTGTGGCTGCAAAAGGGAGCCGATGATAATTTCATCCAAACTTATTTTCAAAATGTTGGGAGGGAAAGAGCCGGTGAGGGGTTCCCGCTTTCCGAAATAAATTATGCACTGTTTTTAGAAAAGAAGGTTTTGTGGAAATTTATTTCCCAAAAAGAAGTGGATACTTTATTAACTCCGGCTGATGCCGTTGAATTTCTTGCAGTAATATCTTCCTATTTTGATATGGGTGAATTCTATATTCTGAGGGGATATATGCTGCATCTGATCGATAATTTAAATTCATCCGGAAAATTTACCGAAGACGAAATGGCATCTCTCCTAAACGGAGCGCTCATTAAAGAAGAAAATAAAGAAATTTCTTCCGAACTGCATTTGGATGCATTGGATTTGAATTTTCTGAAAAAATAGTTGTGAAATTTATTTAGCCTTTCAACATTGAAACGGGGCAATTTTCGGAGAAATACCGGTTAAAATATCAACCTAAGTTGTTGAAATTAAGGACATTAATCCCTATTTTTCGAAACTATGTCCGAAAATTTAATCATAGCAATAGATGGTCCCGCCGCATCGGGAAAAAGTACTGCTGCCAAAAGGTTAGCCCGTGAATTGGGGTATCTCTATTTGGATACCGGAGCCATGTACAGGGCTATAACTTACTCGGTTATCAAGAGGAATATATTCGGTGAAATCGATAAAATAATCGATTTCGTTAAGGGAATAAACCTTAGCATGAAATATGAAAACGGAGTAACCAGAGTATTTGTGAATGGTGAGGAAGTTACTGATTTCATTAGAACTCCCGAAGTTAGCGGAAAAGTAAGTGAAATTAGTAGAATTCCCGAAGTCCGTTCCGAAATGGTTAAATTGCAAAGGAAACTTGCAGACGAAGGGAATTTGGTAGCCGAAGGAAGAGATATTACCACTGTGGTATTTCCCGAGGCCGATGTTAAAATTTATATGACCGCCTCTGTAGAAGAGCGTGCGGAAAGAAGATACAAAGAACACCTTGAAAGGGGAGATGAAATAACTCTCGATGAGGTTTTGGAAAATTTAAAAAAGCGTGATGAAATTGACAGCGGAAGAGAAGTCAGTCCTTTAAGAAAAGCGGAAGATGCTGTTGAACTCGACACTACGGATATCACGGTAGATCAAGAATTGCAAAGAATGGTTGACCTCGTTAACGAGGCAAAGAATAAAAAGTTTAACCGTCAATAATTGTTAATGTTAAACTAAAATCAATACGTAAGCCGAATTCTTTTGACGGTGGGAATGAAGCGAGCGTAAAATACTTGTAACTAGGAGGACTAATGTCTGACAAGTCTAAATCAAAAGAACTATTAGAACAACCTAAGTTCGTTAATGCGGAAGATTATTCGCAAGATGAGCTTATGGAATTAGCCAAATTGTATGATGAATCTTTCCGCGACATTAAGGAAGGCGAAATCATTTCCGGTAAAATTGTTGCTATAAATGATGACAATGTTGTGGTTGATGTTGGATTCAAATCCGACGGAACCATTCCGAAATCAGAGTTTACTGCTACCGATGACTTAAGAGTTGGTGCCGAAGTTGATATCGTGATTGAAAGTGTTGAAGACGAAGAAGGTAATTTGGTATTAAGTAAGAAGAGAGCAGATTTCCTTAAAATTTGGGAAAGAATTCTCAATGCTTACGAAAACGAAGAAGTACTTACAGGTAAAATTCTTCGCAGGATCAAAGGTGGTATGGTTGTGGACTTAATGGGAATGGAAGCATTCTTGCCAGGTTCACAAATCGATATCCGTCCGGTCCGCGATTTTGATGCTTTTGTTGGTCAAACAATGGATTTCAAAATCGTTAAAGTTAATATTCCTACTGAAAATGTTGTTGTTTCGCATAAAGTACTTATTGAAGAAACAATTAAAGATCAAAGAGACGAAATACTTTCGTCCCTCGAAAAAGGACAAATACTTGAAGGTACCGTTAAGGCTATTACCGATTTCGGTGTATTCGTTGACCTTGGCGGTGTTGACGGTTTGGTTCACATCACAGATCTTAGCTGGGGTAGAATCAACCATCCAAGCGAAGTTGTTTCTCTCGACGAAAAAATCAAAGTGGTTGTTACCGACTTCGATATGACCAAGAAGAGAATATCTCTCAGCTTGAAACAGCTTCAAAAACATCCTTGGGAAGATATCGAAAACAAATACCATGTTGGAGATAAAGTTTCCGGTCGTGTTGTTTCTTTAACCGACTACGGTGCATTTATCGAAATCGAAAAAGGTATTGAAGGATTGATTCATATTTCCGAAATGAGTTGGACAAAACATATTAGCCATCCATCTCAGTTCGTATCGATGGGTCAAGTTGTAGAAGCAGTAATTCTCAGCTTGGATAGAGATGAAAAGAAAATATCTCTCGGTATGAAACAACTTACTCCCGATCCTTGGGAAGAATTAATGAAAAAATATCCTGTTGGCTCAAAACACAAAGGAGTTGCTCGCAACTTAACTAACTTTGGTGTATTCGTTGAACTTGAACCCGGTATTGACGGATTGGTTCACATTTCCGATCTTTCCTGGACAAAGAAAATTCGTCACCCCGGCGAAGTTGTTAAAAAAGGCGATGAGATTGAAGTTGTTGTTTTGGGTATTGATACAGAACAAAGAAAGATATCTCTCGGTCATAAACAAATAGAAGATAATCCTTGGGATCAATTCGAAACTTCCTATGCTGTAGGAACTGCAGTTAGTGGAAAAGTTGCCAGAATAATCGACAAAGGTTTGATTGTTGAATTACCTGGTGATGTTGATGGCTTCGTGCCGATTTCCCAATTATCTCCTACAAAGATCAAAAATCTTTCGCATCACTTCCCAACCGGAAGCGATCTTCCGTTGAAGGTTGTTGAATTCGATAAAGAGAACAAGAAAATTGTTCTTAGTGCTCTTGCCGGATTGAAAGATAAATCCGACGAAGAAATAACCGAATATATCAACGAGCATAAATTGGATAAAGCTACTGTTGATTCGGTACGAAATGCCGATTTAGGTAAATTCGACTCATCTGTATTCAACGATTTCTACGAAGTTCCGGCACCGGAAATTGCTGCACCTGCCTCTGAGAAAAAAGAAGAAGCAAAAGCAGAAGAAAAAGTTGAAGAAAAAGCAGAAGAGGTGAAAGAAGAAAAATCCGAAGAAACTGAAACTGCAGAAGCTCCTGCGGAAGAAGTTAAATCGGAAGAAGCCGAAGCTGAAGTTGCCAATGAAGAATCTGAAACCAAAGAAGAAACAAAGGTAGAAGAAGAACCTAAGGCAGAAGAAGCTGAGGAAACTAAAGAAGAATCGACAGAAGATTCTGAAGAAGAATCTAAATAAATAATTACCGGGCTGTAATCGAATACTTATTTTATTGTATTTTATTACAGCCCTTTTTTTATTCGAAAGGAAAAAATGTCTAAAGTTGCTTTTCATACATTAGGTTGTAAATTAAATTTTGCCGAGACGAGTGCAATTGGCGAAGACTTTCTGAATCATGGATTCGAGATTGTTGAATTCGACAAAGGCGCTGACGTGTATGTAATAAACACTTGTACTGTGACTGAGAATGCCGAAAAAGAATGCAGGCAAATAGTCCGGAGAATTTTGAGAAAAAACCCGGATGCTTTTGTTGCAGTCACCGGATGCTATGCTCAATTAAGACCGGAAGAAATAGCTAATATTGATGGTGTGGATGCAGTTTTGGGAAGCAACGAAAAGTTCGAGATTTTCGAAAAAATTCCTTCCTTTCAAAAGAATGAACTTTCTTGTATCTACGTTGGCGAAAAAGATGAATTAAACGATTTCCATTCCGCTCTAAGTTTCGAAGCTAATCAAAGAACGAGAGCCTTTTTTAAGATTCAAGACGGTTGTGATTATAAATGTACTTTTTGTACAATTCCGCTTGCACGGGGCAAAAGCAGAAGTATGTCCCCGGATGGATTGATTTCCGAATTCAAGCAAATACTTGATAACGGATACAAAGAAATTATCCTTACCGGTGTAAACGTAGGGGATTACGGTAAATATATCGGTACGAATTTATATTCAGTTTTGAAAAAAATGATTGCAGTGGAAGGTGATTTCCGGATAAGGATCAGTTCAATTGAACCCAACTTGTTAACCGATGAAATAATTGATTTAGCTGCGGATTCAGAAAAACTTTGCGATCATTTCCACATCCCACTTCAATCCGGAAGCGATAATGTTTTGCGTTTGATGAAGAGAAGATACAATAGCGGCTTTTACGCTAAATTGATTGAAAAAGTTAAAATGAGAATACCCGACGCGGGAATAGGTGTTGATGTTATCGTCGGAACTCCCGGGGAAACGGAGGAAAACTTTCTCGAGACATATAATTTTGTGAAAGAGTTACCAGTTTCCTACTTGCATGTCTTCACTTATTCAGAAAGACCAAACACGCCGGCTGTAATGATGGACGGTAAAGTTGATTATGCAGAAAGGAAAAGAAGAAACAAAATGTTGAGAATTTTATCGGACAAGAAAAAGTTTTCATTTTATAAATCGATGACAGGTAAGGAGTTAAAAGTATTGTTCGAATCGGAAAATAAAGAAGGAAGTATTTTCGGATTTGCTTCAAACTATGTTCGGGTGAAAGAGTCATTTAATTCTGACCTTGTAAATAAATTCAGTTTTGTTAAAATTAAAGATGCTAATGCAAATTATTGTGTAAGCGATTCAATTGTTAAGTCTAATTTATTAGCCGGATAATTTTATGAAAAGAATTCTTTTGCTCTTGCTTCTGCCTTCATTAATGTTTGCCCAATCACTTCATTCGGATTTTGTCCTAAATCAAAAAGAATTTATAAAGCAAAGCAAATTTCCCAAGGAAAACAATTTAACATTGAAGAAAAAGAAAACTGGGCTTGCAATATTATATTCATTGCTATTGCCCGGAATGGGGGAACTTTATGCCGGCGATTATTCCACCGGAAAGTATTTCACGATTGCTGAAGGGGCTTTTGTAAGTGCTCTGGTTGGATTTAATGTTTACGGGAAATGGCAGGAAAATAATTACAAAGAATTTGCAGCTTCATTTGGTTCGGCAAACATCAACGGCAAAGACGATAAGTACTTTGCAGATCTTGCTAATTATTTGAATATCGATCAATATAATAAAATTAAAGAGTTGGATCGAAAATTTGATGAAACATATGACCCCAATACTCATTATTGGAAATGGAAAGATCAAACTCAAAGGAAAGAATACAGAACGATGTGGCTCGCTTCGGAAAGGGCTTACAATAACATTCAATTTGCCGTTGGTGCAATGATTCTAAACAGAGTTGCAAGTGCCATCAATGCAGTAAGACTGGTTGTTAGGCATAATAAAAATTTGGAAAGCAAAGATTTGAGTTGGAATATCTATTTCGGCACAAAGGCTATTACTCCTGCTAGTACGAGCTTAACGGTCAATTTCGTCTCGACTTTTTAATAATTATTAAATATACCACCTTTTTTAGTTCAGTTAAGGATTTATTAACTCATATTATTTATATTGAAAGTTAAAATTAATGATTAACTCTGATGAACTATAAACTTACCATTCAATACGACGGCACTAATTATTACGGATGGCAAATCCAAAAATCCGGCGAAACCGTTCAGGGTGTAATTAAAAAACATCTGGAAAGATTGCTAGATGAAGAAATAAATTTAATTGGTGCCGGCAGAACGGACGCGGGAGTTCATGCATATGGCCAGGTAGCAAATTTTCGTTGTGAAAGGGAATTGGATATATACCGGTTTCAACATGCGCTGAATTCCATTTTGCCTAAATCCATTGCAATTTCAAAAATGGAAAATGTACCGGAAGAATTCCACAGCCGTTTTGATGCGAAGAAAAGAAGTTACTTTTTTATTTTTTCTCCGTATAAAAATGCTTTCCTTCATAAATATTCTTATTATTATCCTAAATCGCGAGGCTTTGATATTCTAAAGCTGAATGAAATTTCCAAAATACTTTGGGGTAAAAAGGATTTCACCAGTTTTTCCAGAAAGTTGGAAGGAAATAAAAATAGTGTCTGTACCGTTTATAATACGCATTGGAAAAAGACAAATAATTCAATAATATTTCTAATAGAAGCCGATAGATATTTAAGGGGAATGGTGAGGGCAATCACCGGAACTTTGATTAAAGTGATTGAATCACAAAATCCTGAGCATGAATTACAGAGAATTATTGAAGCCAAAGATAGACAAGCTGCGGGTCAGTCTGTTCCGCCCCAAGGA
>CAZULK010000054.1:0-16157 GCA_964621225.1 uncultured Melioribacteraceae bacterium
TATATGCACGACGGGCAAAATCTTTTTGATCCCTCTACTTCATCCTTCGGTGTTGATTGGCAAGCGGATGAGGCTGCCGATAGCTTGATAAGAAAGGGAAAAATTAAACCGATAATTATTGTCGGTATATATAACACATCCGATAGAAATTATGATTACACTCCCGGCGAGAAGGGAAGTTTATATATGAAGTTTTTGGTTAATAAACTTAAGCCTTTTATTGACAAGACATACAGAACACTTCCCGATAAAGAGAATACGGCAATAGCAGGATCGTCACTCGGTGGATTGATTTCATTTATGCTTGGGTGGGAATATCCTGAAGTCTTTTCAAAAGCCGGCTGCTTTTCCCCTGCGTTCAAAATTGAAAATATAGATTACGTTTCGAAAGTAAATTCTTCCCAACGGAAAAGGGATGTCTTTTTTTATATCGATAACGGGGGAATCGGACTCGAAGAAAGACTACAACCCGGAATAACCGAAATGTTAAACATTCTCAAAAGTAAAGGATATAAAGAAAACAAAGATTTCGTTTGGATAAAAGATAAAAACGCCCGCCACTCCGAAGGTGATTGGGCAAAAAGATTTCCGTATATGTTAAAATTATTTTTTGGTAAGTAAATGATAATTCTCGTTGGATCTAAAAACCCGGTAAAAATTTCTTCTGCTAAAGAAGCCTTCGAAAAATTTTTCGACAATGTGGAGGCAATAGGAATCGACGTGCCTTCCGGCGTTCCCGATCAACCAATTAATGGAGATACGTTTAAGGGAGCATATAACAGAGCTAAAGAATTAATGAAAATCAATTCTGAAAAAAATATGAACGCAGATTATTTCGTCGGAATTGAAGGGGGAATATCCAATCAATATGGTATCTGGTTGGCTTTTGGAGGAATGTGTATTATTGACAAATCCGGCAAAGTAAGTTACGGAACCTCGCCACAGTTCGAATTGCCTGAAAAAATGGTTAACGAAATGCTTGCCGGAAAAGAACTTGGATTGATAATGGACGAGCTTCAAAATCAAAACAATACAAAACAAAAAGGCGGAGCTATCAGTTTCTTTACAAAAGGAAGAATGAATAGAAAGGAATTATATTTGTCCGGATTGATTACTGCGCTTGTACCGCACGTGAACAAAGATTTATTTTATGGGAATGATGAAGCTTAAAAACAAGGATATAAATATTATCCAAACATCCTTTGGTGATGAAGAGATAAAGAAGTTAATACAAACTTCGGAAGATATAAATAATATGTCCGAAACCAATCTTTATCCCGAAGGAACTCCCACGGAATTATTATTTAAAATTACAGTTAATGATAATTTCATCGGATATATCAAGCTCAGTAGAATCAGATGGTTCAATAGAAAATGTGAATTGAGCATAATGATTAAAAGGGAATATCAATCCAAAGGATACGGCAGTGCGGCATTGGAATCAATTATTAAATATGCATTTGAAAAAATGAATCTGCATCGACTCGAAGCGGAAGTAATAGAGTTTAACACTCCATCAATAAAGTTGGTTGAAAAGTTTGGTTTTGTTCGCGAAGGCGTTTTAAGAGAGGCAAAATTTAACGACGGAAAATATTATGATATATTCCGTTATGGTTTGTTAAAAACTGAATGGGAAAAAGGAGGAAGCGATGAATGAGATATCTTCGGTTGTTCAAGTAATTCAACTTATGCTTGCACCGGGCTTAATGATAAGCGCTTGCGGATTGTTGTTGCTTGGAATCAACAACAAGTATTCAATTGTGGTTAATAGAATAAGACTTTTGAATCAGGAAAGGCGTGAATTAAAGATGCGTTTGGAAACGAGTGAAACCCAGTTGGAAGACAATGTAAGACTTGAAAGTACAGCCAAACAAATTACACAATTATTAAGAAGGGTTTGGTTCGTGAGAAATGCCGTGCTTTCTTATTCAATAGCCATCGGCCTTTTCGTCCTTACTTCTCTGCTAATCGGGTATGAACATTTCTATCAGAAAAACTTACACATGATTGAAATCGTATCGTTTTTGGCCGGAATGATCTCCGTGTTGTGCGGTGTTATATTCACCGGACTTGAAACAACCGAAGGATTCAAAATAGTTAAGTTCGAGGTGGAAGTGGACGAATAATCTTTATGGTCATTATTTATTTCCTTGCGCTTGTTAAGTATAATATTTAAAATGGTGAATAAAAATTAGAAGAAAAATATGAAGAGATTTGCTTTAATATTAACACTGTTTCTTGTAACGCAAATGTTGAATGCGCAAAGCGTTTACGAATTTTTGAGAGTGGAAAACAGTCCCCGTGCCGCAGCTATGGCCGGCAGTTTTGTTTCTAACACAGATGATCCGAATGTATTGTTCTACAATCCGGCAGGCATAGGAATGCTGGAAGGACAACCTGCATCTTTTTCTTTCCTTAAACATTTGGTTGATATTAAATCCGCCAGCTTAAGTTACTCAAGAAACATAGAAAACATAGGACGATTTGCTGCGGGCGTTCAATACATGAATTACGGGGAATTCACTAGAGCGGACGAATTCGCCAATAAAATAGGGACTTTCGGAGCATCCGACTTTGCTTTTTCAATCGGTTATTCGAATATCTTGGACAAAAATTTCTATTACGGAATCTCTTCCAAATTCATTTACAGCGGAATAGCAGACAGATCTTCTTCAGCAATCGCAATGGACATCGGGCTTTTATACGTAATTCCCGAATCTAAATGGTCTTTCGGATTTTCGGTTTTAAACATGGGTGCGCAACTTTCCAACTATGTCGACACCAACGAAGACCTTCCTTTGGATATTAAAGTAGGTGCAAGCAAAACCTTGGCTCATTTACCTTTCACGTTTTACCTGGCACTGAATAAGCTGAATGAAAAGGGAAACGGCATTAAAGACAAATTGAAATATTTTACATTCGGCGGGGAATTCAGAATAAGCAAAGTCCTCCGTCTTCGTTTCGGTTATGACAACGAAAAACGGAAAGATCTTAAAATTGGAACAACTGCGGGATTGGCGGGTTTCAGCATTGGATTGGGAGCAAACATAAGCAAATACAAAATTGATTATGCTTATTCTTCACTTGGATCAATCGGTGCTTTTCATCGATTCGGTTTAAGTACGAATATGGCTCTATTTTAAGCGTCTGATTCCTTTGTAAGGATTAGCCAAGTATTGTTCGGCAAGTTTGTGTGATTGGTGATATTCCTCTATTTCCAAGACTTCCTTATATTTTTTAATCGCCAGGTTTCTGTAACCTTGCATGTCGTATATCATTCCCAAGTATAATACGGTGTTGGCCAAGAAGCCAGTTTGTTTTTCAACGTCCAATTCACGCGAAAGAGATTCACATATTTTAAGATACTTCTTTGCTGAATCCAATTCCGTTTCTTCAATTTTATACCAGTTTCCTACATAATAGGATGCTTCCCTTTTGGTTGCTTTGTTATAACCGGGATAATCCAATTCACATTTGTTAAAGATAATCTGAAACACATCCGCAGCTTTTTTCCAATCACCTTTCTTAACCCAAATCCTTCCTTCGTATCTGTGGAACACCGGGTTATCCGGAAATTGTTCTCTTAAAATATTAGTGTATTCCATCGCTTTGTTAAAGTCTTTTTCGTATTGATAATAAAGCATCATTAAGAAATATGTCGATTCTATTTTTGCATACTTACCATTCTTTGCTACATCTTCCAATTGTGCCAATCCTTTTACTCTGTCACCGCCGGGGAAGAAAATCATAAAAGGTTTAACGAAGGGGTATTCTTCAGGAATAACTTCAGCGTAATAATTATAAATTCCGAAACCAAGTTCAACGTCTTTGTTGTCGGGCTCTAACTCATAAGCCTTATAAACCAAAGGCAAAGCATCCTTTCCGTCCAAAGCCGCATTGAAAAAGTTTTGCCTTACTGCGTAAAGTCTTCCCCTAAAGCCAAGTGCACCTCCTTTGAAAAATATTGCGTCTATATCATCCGGGTTTTCTTCCAACAGTTCATCACAAAAGTCGATTACTTCACCCAATTCATTAATAAATTTTTCGTCATATTCTTCCGACTGAATGTTGATTACGATCCTCCACCAATCAATCATTGCATAGAAAAAATATCCCGCCGGATGATTTGGGTATAATTTCTTTACTTTATTGAAGGTTGCTTCGGCTTCGGGAAATTTAATATTATAAATTTGATTTACTCCCGCCGTTATGAGAGAATCGAACAATGCATCATTCTTATATATTTGCTGTGCATTCGAATTAACGAAGAATAATACTAAAATAATTGAGGTAATTGTTTTCACAAACGATTTTATATTTTTATTCTAAAATAATAAATTAGAGTTCAATTATTAAACTTATTGAGAATTTTATGAAGTTAAAGATATTTCTTCTGGTTATTGTTCCATTTATTTTTACCAACGCACAATTTGAAGACAGAGATACATTGGTCTATCAATCCTTCACATGGGAAGAGTCGTCGCTTAAATTCGGTGCCGAATTGGATGTTTTGCCCTACTTTAACAAAGGTTACGACCTTTCTCTTTGGACATCTTATTATTTGTTCAAAGTAAATTTTGATTGGGCACTTAAATATCCTGCAGATTTTGTTACTAACGTAGGCTTTGAAAATTTGCGCTATAAGACATTTGGAGTTCAATTTAGTTACTTTCCTATACCACACTCATTGGAATTGGACAGGCTCTGGTTTGGTTTGGGAATGGAAAAATGGAGCAGTAAAATTCAACAATCGACAACCAAGGCTGAAGCTGTATTTAACAACTATTTAATAAGTGTCACCGTGGGGTATCTTTTGTTTGTATACGGCAATTGGTATGTTAATCCTTATTTGTCGGGACATTTGAGAGCATTTGGTGATAAATCGGTTTATGTCGGGGGGTATTTGTACAATGTTCAAAAATTCACACCGGAAATTTCGATAAAGATCGGATACCACTTAAAATATTAGCTCATTTCAGCAGCATAATTTTTTTATTGATCGACATTCGACCATATTGCAGGCGAAGAAAATATACTCCGGCTGATAAATTTGTGCTATTTAATTTAAGTGTGTAATTCCCGGGAGACTTTTCGCCCTTTAACAACGTTTTGACTTTTCTCCCCAGCAAATCAAAAAGAGCTATGTCAATATTATTGCTTCCACTATTTGACTTTATTTTGGGAAGCGAATATGTTATTGTTGCTTCCGGATTGAACGGATTGGGATAAACGGAAAGTGCAAACTTAACGGGCAGTTGGTCTTCTTCAACTGAAGTTATACTGTTTGGAGCGCCGGGAGTCGGATTCAAAAACGTTATAGCATTGCCGCCATCAGGATATCTCCCGAAAGAAACATCAGCGGTTTGAGGACCGAAAACAATTGAATCCAACACACTGATGCCATCGTTATCAATCAATGCAATAGATTCCCCGGAGGCACTTAGTTTAAAATTAGCATGTAATCCGGTTTGATTTGAATCGTTGTCACACCAAATTAACATAAAGCCTTCGGGATCAATTATGCTTCCGGAGGGAAACTGCCATTTGGTTTTGTTTGCCAAATCATCTGTTAGATATTTCCCGCTCAAATCCACAGCATTTGAAGATAAATTGAAAAGTTCCACCCAGTCGTCATATTCACCGGCATCATCTTGGTTCGTTGCATCATTTTTAGCCAACAATTCGTTTATTACCACTTCAAAAGAAGGAACTTGCGAATGGCCTATCATTATTGGGCCTTTGCGGGGATAGTATACCGCTTGACCGGAAGAATTTTCCACATATATTCTGATTGTTGCAAATCCCGCACCGCCGAATGGAGGTAATGTTGCTTCCCATCTGTCATTATCTTCAATTCTGTTGTTATTAATGGGATTATATTTTAAATCGTAGGAATAAATTGTTGGCAGCTCGCCCAATTGATACAACACTTTTGCTTTTGTTATTCCTGGATTGCTAAAAATGGCGGCTTCAACTCTCAGTGAATCTTCCGGTTTGGGATTGTCTGGATAAACTTTGATTCCGTAAACATATGCCGGCGCTGTATAATAATTTAAGCCCGAGGCTAAATTTTGATTCATCGTATTGACGAAATTCTTTATTCCGTATTTTACATGTCCGTTTGAATAATCCCCATCCGTAAAGGAATTCAGGAAATCGGAAAAAGTAAAATCGTAATCTTTTGTTCTGAATGTATCTTCGATAGCGAATGGAATTATCATATTTTTTATCGAATCTAAACGCGATTCCCACAAGCTTAAATCATATATCTTTTTCGAATAGAATTGTAAATAGTGTGTGAACAAATTTCTATATTGCGGAAAAGACAAAAGCCTTTCGGATAAAGGGCGCGGGGTATCGTCAATATTGGCATATATGTATGGATTTATATTTGCCCAATCCACACCGAAGAAATCCACACCAAATGTATTGTCATAATCGTACGGGATCCAATGAAAGATATCTTCCGAAGGGGAATAATAAAGATAATAGTTGTTTTTTAAGTAACGGTATGCATCCCAGCTACCCAACATAACATTCATTGCAAAGTATTTCAGCACTTCGGGAACATTTATTATGCTTTCGATTGAATCGGGGAATTCCGCACCGTTGCTTTTATTTATTATTCTTATTAGTCTTGCCAACTGCGAATAATCATCTTTATCAGTATTGGTTTTTAAGTCGTAAGTTCTTCTTCCGTAACTTGCATCTTTATAAAGATCCGGGTCATCCCCCCAATATTCAAGATTCGCCGGCCACAAACACTTCCACAAATTTCCCGATGCATCATCAAATCTCTTTTTTATAAATTCGTTATCAATATGTTCGACCGAAACATACAATCCATAATATTTATTGTTGATATATAATGCGGCGTGAGCAGCCCTGGAAGAATTCATTCCGGCTTTTGCCATCAAATCCCAACAAAATTTACTTCTCGAAATAGAAGGGTCGTTATGCTCACCATTTAAATTCAATTTTTCAACACCGTAAAATTCTCTCCCGGGCACAAGATCGTTAAACGAAAGTTTGAAAGATTTCTTTTTAGACTGCCTGGAAGTATTGCCCCTAATTCTTATTCCAACAGAGTCGATCCATTCGTCTATGTATTTGTTCACAAAATGAACTTTACAATAGTGGAGTTGATAACTATCGGGATTGTCATACATAAATTGAAGTGCTGCGGGATCAACCTCCACATAAATTTTTGCGACTTGCGAATCGTCGTACAATTTTTCGATTGGCTGTAATTCTTGGGATAATACCAGCGCAGGTATTATGAATAAGTAAATAATATTTTGCAGAATCCATTTCATTGAGTCTGCAAAATATCTAATTTCGCATTAGCCTCAAAACAATGGAACAAAAAAGCCGCTCTGAAAGCGGCTTAAATTTATTTGGAAAAATATTCGTTCATTTTCTTCCAGTAATACTCTCTCCAACCCTTGCGGATCATCGGAGCTTCTTTGTCAGGAACACCATATTGTTCTAAAGTTACTACGGTCTTCTTTCCTTTCTTTTTCAACTTAAATGTTACAAGCGACCATTCTCCGTCTTTCCATTCGGATCCCCGCCAGGCTTGAACTATTCTTTTGTTTTCTACAAGGTCTATATTTATAGCTTGAATATGACCTCCGTAACAGCTAACAGCCCCACCGATTTTTTTACTGATTTTTGCAGGCGCTCCGCTGAAGGCTGCATGTTTTTTTGATTCCATTAATGCAGAATATACTTCTTCGGCCGGTGCATTAATAATCACTTCTTGTTTTATTGATCTTGCCATGATGGCTCCTTTGTGTTTGTTTGTGTTGATTAAATTGTAACAGACAGCAACGCTGTTATTCCTGTTAACAAAAATAATGTCCATTGAAATAGTTTCATCAATGGTTTTTCAAGTTTTGAAGTAAGTGCAATGATTATTTGCACAACCGCATTTAAAACAAAATTTACTCCTATAAAGGTTACAACCAATTCGAAACCTTGCACTGCATTGACTTCAAAACTAAAATAAGTTAATACAATTGCCGACAGAACTAAAAACACCGAAGAATAATGAAACAAAGAATGCATTATTTTTTGAGACACTTCATCAAACTCCGCATTCAACATAGGCAAAAGGTAAAGCTTTCTACCCATGGTAAAATGTCCTATCACAATCGAAATAGATAATAAAGCGCTTAAAGTTAATAACCAATTCATATTCTACCTGCTATAATTAAGCTACATTTTCCATCAACCAGTCGTGTAAGGGTTTCAATTGTTTGAACACCTTCACCGAATACTTTACAGGATCGGAGCTTTTAAATTCTTTCACATCTTCCTCTTTAAAAGCATAGACTCCGTCGTGCAACAAAAGGTCCGCATATTTGTATTCCTTATCAAATCCGCGGGGAACCTTTTTGTATTTCACTCCACCGATTTGATATCCCTTTTTCTCTATTTTTTTAAGAATGCTTTTCAATTCTTTTGCGTTTTCCTCTATTGCAACCATTTTACGGTATTGCTTTAACTGATCTTTTGTGAACATATACATTCCCGTTGCAACGAATATTTTTTTGGAATCGACGTGAAAATACAATCCGCTCGATTCCATTTTTTTCCCTTCGCCTTCCCAGAAAAGAAGTCCCAGATTTGTTTTATACGGAGATTTATCCTTGGAAAAACGCACGTCCCGGTGCAGTCGGAAAATAGATTTGTCGATTTTGGGAATGGCTTTAAAATTTTCATTAATATCGATTAAATGAAGTCCGACTTCTTCCACAAATGCTTGAGCGGGTTTCAAAAACTTTTCTTCGTATTCATCTCTGTTGGCTTGAAACCATTCGCGGTTATTATTTTTTTCAAGTTTTTTAAGAAAGTTTAGAGTATCGACGGGGAAGTTTTCGAGGTATTTTCTGTCAGTCATTTTTTAAACTCCTATGAATTAAAATTGCCCCTCCGCGAGAGGGGCATAAAACACTACTTTGCTTGGGAATCGTTTTGCCAAACGGCTAAAACATTTCCTTCGGTATCCATGAAATGAACAAAATAGCCCATAGTAGGAACAGCCGTTTTGGGAATGATAATTTTACCGCCCAATTCTTCTATTTTGGCCGTTACATCATCAATATTTTCAACATTGATATAATTTGTTACTGAATGCATTTCGTTCTGCTTTTCCAAAATTCCACCTGAAGTTGAATTATTGCCTTCAGCATCTTTTGTTTGGATCATAAGGTAATTCATTTCTTCCATCATATTGAATTCCCAATCGAAAAGACCGGAATAGAACTTTTGTGCTCTTTCAATATTTTCTGCAGGAATTTCGAAGTGAGTTAGATTATTCATTATGTTCTCCTTTTGTTTGGGTTATATTAGACCGGTCGGTTTAGCCGGGCATAAAAAATTTTTAAGTAATTAAACCGTCAATAACCATTTTTTCCATTAACTTAATCGGTTCGATTGATTTTTCAACCTTCATTCTGGTTACGGCTCCTTCCCAGCAATTTAGAATAAACGAGGCTGTCTCATCTACATCGATCTGTTTCTTTATTTCACCCGCCTCGATTGCGTCTCTTAAACAATCGGCAATATAACCCTGCATTCTATTCAATGCGGAAGAGACCTTTTTGCGAAAGTTTTCGTTTAAGTCCCCCATTTCCTGAGCTAAATTGCCCAAAGGACATCCACCGGTATAATCTTCGCCGACAAAAAGTTCATTGAAAAACTTTAGGAAATTACGAATTCTTTCTATCCCGGAAATGTTTTTGTCTGTCATGGTTTCTTCCATTTTCCCACGGAAGAATTCCATGTAAACATCCACAAGCTCCAAGCCGAACTGTTCTTTGCTATCGAAATAAAAATAGAAAGACCCCTTGGGAACTCCGGCTTCTTTAAGAATTTCTTGAATTCCGGTATAATTGAAGCCTTTTCTTCTTACCAGCCAGGCTCCTTTTTCCAATATTTTTTGTTTAGTCGGACTCATAATTTTAAAAATTTAATGCGCTAAAATAGACCGGTCGTCTATAAATGCCAAGTATTTTTAAAAATTCATTTTTTATTGACCATTATTACATTTATTATTTTCTTAATTTTGCATGATTGGTAATTTTAAATGAGGTAGAGATGATGAACACGGAAAAGATTATCGTTGTCGGTGATAAGGTGTTGATACGACCCGAAAGCAAAGACGAAAAGACAAACAGCGGATTGTATCTTCCGCCCAATGTTAAGGAAAAGGAGAGGGTTCAGGCAGGATATGTTATCAAGGTTGGTCCGGGATATCCTATTCCTAATCCCACTGAAGACAGTGACTTGTGGCAGGAAGATAAAGGCACAAAGTATATTCCCCTTCAGGCACATGAGGGAGATTACGCTCTTTATCTTAAAAAAGACGCTATTGAAATTGAACTGGACGGCGAAAAAATGGTAATTGTTTCCCAACACTCTATTCTGCTATTACTACGCGACGAAGAATTATTCGATTAGGAGAAATTTTGGAAAAAACTTTTTTAGACTTTATTGAAGAATATGAAAACTCAATGGCTCCTCTTGAAAAGGAGATCAACGATACTTATTTCAGAGCCAGCATCGAGGGGAAGGAAGAGTTATATAATAAAACGGCTGAGTTGGAAAAGAAAATTGCCGATTATCATTCCGACAAAGATAAATTCGAATTTTTAAAGAAAATAAAAGAAAGCAATACGCTAAAGGACGAAATCCTAATACGAATATCCGACAAACTCTATAACTCTTTCGTCGAATACCAATACGACAAGGATTTATCCAACGAAATAATTGACCTTTCTACAAAGATTGAAGAAAAATATGCCACTTTCCGCGCTGAAATAAATGGAAAGAAAATTAACGACAACAAAATAGACGATACCCTTTTCAAGACCAACAATTCAAACGAAGCTAAAGAGTATTGGCTGGCAAGCAAACAAATAGGGAAAGAAGTTGCTTCCGATGTAATTAAACTCGCAAAGCTAAAAAACAATGCCGCCAACCAAGTCGGTTATTCTAATTTTCATGAAATGCATCTATTGTTGAATGAGTTGAACTACTCTTTCCTGGATAAATTGTTCGACGAACTTGATCGCAAAATATCCCCTGCTTTTGCCGAATTGAAAAACCAAATTGATGATGTTCAATCTAAAAGATTTGGCATAAACAAAAGTGAATTGATGCCGTGGCACTTCGGGGATAAGTTTTTCCAAAGCGGGCCGGATATCTTTTCGGTTAATTTCGATCCTTTTTTCGAAACGGCCAATATTGAAAATATAACAGAACAATATTTTGAAAGCATTGGATTACCTATTTCGGATTTATTGAATAAGAGTGACTTATACGAGAAAGAAGGAAAATACCAACATGCATACTGTACGGACATCGACCGCAACGGAGACGTGAGGGTTGTTTGCAACATTAAACCGAACCACAAATGGACAGGCACAATGCTTCATGAATTTGGTCACGCGGTATACGACAAATACATCAGCCGCTCGCTGCCATGGATTCTGCGTGAACCTGCCCACACATTTACAACAGAAGCAATCGCAATGATGTTCGGAAGATTTGCTTCTTTTCCAAGTTGGATAGAAAAAGCAACCGGAAGCAAAATAGACAATATCGAAAAATTTGAAAACAACAGCTTTCTTTCGCTCCGCGCCGAACAAATAATCTTTTCCCGCTGGGTTCAAGTGATTTATCGATTTGAAAAGGAGTTTTACAACAATCCCGATGCGGAATTAAATGAGCTTTGGAAAAGCTTGGTCAATAAATTTCAATTATTGAATTATCCGGAAAATAGAAACGAGCCTGACTGGGCTGCTAAGATTCATATTGCGCTCTATCCGGCTTATTATCAAAATTACATGCTCGGCGAATTGCTTGCATCCCAACTTTATTACTACATAAAAGATAAAGTTATAAAATCGAATTCCCGGTTTGCCGATTTTACGGGGGAAAAGGATGTTGGGGAGTATTTAAAGAATCTGTTCTTTGCACCGGGAACACTTTATTCTTGGGATAAGTTGATAGAAAAATCGACCGGTGAAAAATTAAATATCAACTATTATATAAATCAATTTATTGACATAAGCAGATGAAAAATATAATTGTAATCATTGCATTCTGCGCTTCTTTGTTGTCGGCACAATCGAAACTGCTTATCTATATGGATCTGCAGCAAACAGACCATTTAAAGGCATACGGAATTACTTTTAACGCACTCAAAGAAGGATACAAAGCAGATTGGCTTTTGAATTACCGGGGAGGCTCATTTATGATCGATTATTCCCCGCAGCTTGCGGCAAAGTGCAGACTGAAAGGAGTTGCTTTCGAAGCTGTTTCTCCCCAAGAAATGGTTGATATTTATTCCTATGTACAAAGTGACGATGTTAATATGAGCGTTGTGCGATTAGAGAAAGCCCCGAAAATAGCGGTTTATGTTCCGCCGGGATTTCAGCCGTGGGATGATGCGGTTACCCTCGCATTCGAATATGCCGAAGTGGAATATGATAAAGTTTGGATAGACGAAATTCTTGGGGGAAAACTTTCCGAATATGATTGGCTCCATTTGCATCATGAAGATTTTACGGGTCAGTACGGAAAATTCTACGCCAGCTTCAGCGGTTCACAATGGTACAAAGAACAACAAGTCTTGTTCGAAAACGAAGCTAAAAAACTTGGATTCAAAAAGGTCTCCGAAATGGAAAAGGCTGTTGCGCTGGAAATAAAGAGCTTTATTGGAGACGGAGGCTTTCTGTTTGCAATGTGCTCGGCAACAGATTCTTATGACATAGCCCTTTCCGCAGTAGGTGTTGATATTGTGGATAGAATGTACGACGGCGATGCGCCGGATCCCGATGCACAAAATAAATTGAATTTTAAAAACACACTTGCCTTCGAAAATTTTAAGTTGGAAATGAACCCGTTGGTTTATGAATACAGCAATATTGATATTCAACCAATAGAAGTTGGAAATTACGACAACGATTATTTTACACTTTTTGATTTCTCTGCAAAATATGATCCTGTGCCGACTATGTTGACCCAAGACCACGTAAATGTTATCCGCGGATTTATGGGACAAACTACAATGTTCCGGAAAGAAACGATTAAAAAATCCGTGGTTATTTTGGCAGAGCGGGAAGGAACCGACCAGGTTAAATATATTCACGGCAATTACGGAAGAGGAACATTCACATTCTACGGCGGACACGATCCCGAAGATTATCAACACGCAGTTGGAGATCCGCCAACGGATTTAAGTTTATATAAAAATTCACCGGGCTATAGGCTGATATTAAATAACATTTTATATCCTGCGGCAAAAAAGAAAAAACAAAAAACTTGATAATTATAAATCTTTTTCAATTTAAGTTCATCTAACTATTGGGAGATAAAATGAGTAGTGTGTTTTTAAAAGACAAAAACGAAAATATAAAAGTAAACAAGATTGTTTGCGTGGGACGCAATTATGCCAAACATGCAGAAGAATTGGGCAACGAAGTGCCCGATTTCCCAATTATATTTTTAAAACCTTCATCTGTTCTTATTCACTCAGGAGAACCGGTTTTTCATCCCGATTATTCTGACAATATGCACTATGAAACAGAGTTGGTTCTTCTAATCGGGGAATATATCAAAAACGGAAACGACGAGGCGGCAAAAAGAGCAATTGCAGGTTACGGCGTTGGTTTGGATATGACTTTGCGTGATATTCAAAACGAATGCAGAGAAAAAGGTGAACCATGGACATTGGCAAAGGTTTTTGACGGTTCTGCAGTTATTTCCGATTTTGTTTCGTCGGAAAATTACAATCTGACTTTGGAAGAAACAATAACCCTTAAACATAACGGAACTGTAAAACAAAATTCCGCTTTGAAAAACATGGTGTTTAAACCCGAAGAAATAGTAAAATATATCTCTTCGAAAATGACACTTGAAAAGGGGGATTTAATTTTTACCGGAACCCCGGAAGGCGTTGGAAAGGTTGAACGAGGAGACACATTACTTGGAGAAATAAATAATATAGGAAAAGTAGAAACGATCATTAAATAGGAGAGAAATTATGAAAAGATTTATTGCTCTATTCTTCATTATACTCTATACCGGAATTGGTTGTGCTCAAGACGGTGGATTCAAAAGCATCACGGTTGAAGAATTACAAAAGCAAATGAAAGAAGATTCCACACTTGTTGTGTTGGATGTTAGAACACCTCAAGAGCTTGTTGGTCCTTTGGGAAAAATTGACGGCGTAATCAATATCCCGGTTCAAGTTCTTGAACAACGTGTGGGTGAGTTGAATAAATATAAAGACAGAAATATTGCCGTAATATGCCGCTCCGGCAACAGGTCCCGTATGGGTACTCAAATCTTATTAAAACATGGCTTCAAGGCCGTAAATGTTTTGGGCGGAATGAAAGCCTGGAACAAAATGAAAGCAAAGTAATGTTTTAATTATCCGGCATTAATATTAAATTGATGCCGGATTTTTAATAAAATTAAACGACTTATGAAGCTAAAAATATTATTACTCATTCTTACGGTTACAATAATTTCCGCTTGCGGCGGAGAAGAAGAACACCCCAAAAGCCATCTTAAATTTGTTAAAAGTTTTAAATTGGAAATTCCGGAGCCGAGCGGTTTGGCATACGACTATTCCGACTCTACGCTTTGGATGGTAAGCGACGAAAACAGCACCGTGTATAAAACCGATTTGGAAGGGAATGTTATTTCTTCCTTCGAAGTTGACGGCATTGATCTGGAAGGTATAACTACTATGCAGAAAAGTTATCTTGCCGTTGTTTGCGAAAGAGACCGTGAAGTGCTCTACTTAAAAAGAGACGGGGCTCTTTACAAAAGAAAGAAATTATCCATTGACGGTGATAACGAAAACAAAGGCTTGGAAGGAATAGGATATTCTAACGAAACCCATCAGCTTTATATCGTAAATGAAAAAAAGCCAAGGGTGTTGGCAATATACAATGATGCTCTGAATGAAATTCTTGTTGATACTGTAAATTTTGCAAAAGACCTATCCGGAGTCTGTTTCGATGATAAATACGGTATGCTCTGGTTTGTAAGCGACGAATCGAGAACGGTTTATTTATTTAATAAATCGCTGGTGATGATTGGCGCTTTTCCTTTGGATATTAAACAGATGGAAGGAATAGCATTCGATCATAATAATAATTTACTCTATTTGGTTAGCGACTTAAATGAAGAGTTATACGTTTACAAGCTGGAACCATTGCCCAACATGGACAAAGAACCTCCTGCAGCTGCTGCAGAAGAAGAAGGTGAAAGCGAAAAATCTTCGGAACACTAAAAAGAAAATTCAATATGAATAAAAACAAAACTTATCATCCGAGAATGCATTCGGCCGAGCATATTCTTAACCAAACAATGGTGAGGATGTTTAACCGGGGCCGTTCATTCAGCGCACACATCGAAAAGAAAAAATCCAAATGCGATTACCATTTTGATAGAGACCTTAGCGAAGAAGAAAAAAGAGAGCTCGAAACAAGAGTTAACGAAGTAATAAAATCAAACTTACCCGTAATTGAAGAATTCTATCACATCGACGAGATTAAAGATAAGTTTAATTTGGAAAAATTGCCGGAGAATGCCGGCAGTAAAATCAGAATAATAAAAATCGGAGATTATGATGCTTGTCCTTGCATCGGCGAGCATGTGAAAAACACAGCGGAAATTGGAAAGTTCAAGTTGGTTTCAACAAGTTTTAACGAGGGAGTATTGAGAGTTCGCTTCAAATTGATTGAAGAATAATCTCTGGCTAATCCAAATTAATTCCCAAAACTCTCTTTTTTTGATTTTAATGCTAATTTTCTTTTCATTAGTGGGGCTAATTATTTATTTTTAACAAAAATTATTCCAAAAATTTTTATGAATTTCAATTTATCCGAAACCGGCTCGATATTAGTAAATAACGAGATATTAAAAGCCAAATTCACTTGCGATTTGCAAAAGTGCAAGGGTGCTTGCTGCACCATGGAAAGCGAATATGGCGCCCCGGTTACGGAAAACGAAATTGAGATAATTAAAAAAAACTTGGACATCATTTATAAATACCTTCCCGCTAAAAATGTTGATATCATTAAAAAATCGGGTTTTTCAGAAACCAAAGAAGGCGAGCTTTTAATAAAAAG
>CAZULK010000055.1:0-15885 GCA_964621225.1 uncultured Melioribacteraceae bacterium
GAAAAAAAATAATTTTTTTCATTTTAATTCCATTTTAGTATCGAAATATGAAGGTCTAATAATTAACAACATCGACCTTATTTAACACATCTATATCAAAAAAATTATTATTTACATTAGGAGAATGTGAAGTAAATGCGTTCAGCCTTCGCCCCGCTTCTGTCAAATGTTCAGGCTTTTTGTTTTTTGGGGAAATATATTTAATTAAAAATTCCATTGCCGGATTTTTTGTGCAATGTTAACAAATTGAATGAATAAAATCAATGCAAAAAATTATTCCCTTATTTTCCACTTAAACAATTACTCTTTACAGCAACGCCATAAAAAGTTTTTAACAACCGAACCTTAATCCAATTTTTTAACCAAACCTGAATATTTGGGGGCAACTTTGAAACCGAACTTATAAAAATATTCCGGACGGAAGAATCCCGTAGTTACATACTTGTACCCCTCACCTTTAGCCCTGTTAAAAAATTCCTTCATCAAACCTTCGCTCACCCCTTTGCGGCGGAAAGCATTCGAAACTACAATCTTTTCCATATGTATTTTTTCTTCGTCCGTACGAATGAAAAATAATCCGCCTATAATAAATCCTCTCTCGGAAATTGCAACCAAAAAATCATGTTCCGGTCTGAAGTTCACCGGAAGGTTTGCATCCATAAAGAGTTTGTGGAGTTTGGCAATCTCTTTTGGCGATATCGGATTTCTGATTGCATAAGGATTCCCATCCACATCGGTTTGCTGTATAACCAAGTTAGTCGATTCTTTTCCGATTACTTTAATATTTACAAATTCCGCGGTATCTTGGGGCCGCAGATGAGGGAAACTCAATCTCGTTAAATAAAACTTCTCTTTATCCGAGCAATATTGTAATACCCCACTTTTCGAAATCATTTCTTGAACCGAAGCGTAGTTCAATTTTTCTTCTTTGAATTTATTTATCAATTCTTCCAATAAACTCCTTATTTTATCGGAAGATTCCGAAAATACGGTTTCTGTAAAAAATCTCAGTCGCACGGCGGGATAGTTTTCTTCCAACAGTGTAAGGTTGTAAGTGTCGTATAATTCGGTAAGCATTTGAGCACAGACTTCCGGCTCGGCGGATTTATTCAAATTAAACCAACGGTGATATCGTTTGATTGCAAAAAACAATTGTTTGGGAATATATCCCTTTGTTTTCATTTTGCCTAAATATTCGTCCAAGCGGGAGGAAGCAATTTTCCAATCAGCATCCGAGGATTCACTAATTTCATTCAATAATTTATTTAACAATTCTATTCCCTGTTCAAAACCAATGCAATTAATAAATCCCGAAAAGATATAGTACCATACCGATTCCCTTTTTAAGAATTCATATTCTGCGAAAGAATCGGCGACAAACTTTTTATAAAAATTCATGAACAATTGAGTCAAATTCTCAAAAGGAATTCTTTTGGAAAGCGAAATGACTTTAGTACCGTGTTGATAATCGTGCGGGGGCACAATAAAATTATCCGTACTTGCATCACCAAGTATCAATTTGAAATCTGTCAGTTTCCAAAAATTAAAATATGCGGCAGAAGCATTCCACACAAAGAAAGGGAAAATTCCGTACAATTTTTGCTTTGTGGTATCGTCAATGAACTTGCTTTCCCTGGCAAGATATTTAGCAACACTTTCGCCGGCAAGATAATTGGCAGTCCAAATGTTATACTCCTTCCAGAATCCGCCGAAATCTTCCACCAATTCGTGCAAGAAGGAACGAGTGCCGGCAAGTATTAACCAATTTATTTCTTCCAGAATTTCTTTCTCGTCCCCGCCATCAATAACGTTAATAAGAATATCGAAAGAACCTTGAAACCGGGTTTGCACCGATGCCCTGTAAATTCTTTTATCCTCCAAATCCCTAACCATACTTATCCAAATTCCTCCGGGAAGAATATCATTCAATCTTATCAACTTTCCTTTGGAAAAAAGAAATATTGCTTCCCTTAGCAACGGAGTGTTCGTAATTGCTGTAATTAATTTTATCTTATCATCCTCGGGCACCATTTCGTCCACTATAATAACATCCTGCCATTCATATTCTTCCCCGGTTTCGGGGTCAACGGCTAAGTTCTGGTTTTCGCCCAACCAATTTCTGAATGCCATCCTGGCATCTTTCTTATATTCCGCGGCCATTTCAGAAAGTTGGGGGTATTGATGTTGAATTTGATAATTGGTGTATATCCTCCGTATTTTGTGATACAAAGTAGGATGTTTTTCGGCTAAAGATTTAAGAATGTTGAAAATAGAAACGAAAAGATTTATTTCTTTTATTTTTCCTTCATTTAACTTTCGATACTCCCTGTTTAACAACGATTCGAATAATTCCAAATTCGTTCTGATATTCCGTTTAGAGGCAAACTTGAAAGCCGTTTCTTTATCGAAAAGATCGGGCTTGATCAGTAAATATCTTTCTAAAATTGAAATGAAACCTTCACCGCTAAAATGCTCGTCTACCAGCAATACCAGTTTTTTGAGGAGCTCTTTGTTAGATATAAATTGCGGATGCGAAAGAAGATTAACCGCCAAATAATAGTTAGGAAGTGATTTATCAGAAAGCACTGAATTGATAAAATCGAACCCTTTGTTGGCGTAACGAATATCTTCGCATTGGACCACTGTGTAAGCAGAATTGGTTGCACGGAGGGAATATTCTTGCTTTTCTATTGCGTCGCCTAAAAAGAGAAGTTCCTCCTCGAACATTTCGGGTTCTTCCAAAGTATCGTAAAATTTAATATTGTCCGATGGCCTCGTCTTCCTTGCCCAGGATATCAAACCGTCGCCGGTAAATTCAACCAACTTTCTATTGCCCAACCAAAGTACTGGAGTTGTAAGGAGTGCTTGAAAATCCAAATACGCCTTGTTCATCTTATAAAGAAATGAACCGATTTTAACCAGCTGTTTTTTCGAATCAATCAGTTCAATTGATAAAAATAAGTTCTGCTTTGGAATTGAAATTCCTTTATTATCTGCAGTCAGGTCACGGCTTAAACATCCTTTTTCCCTAAGGAACCAATTGGGAACGCGTACTTCCAAAATATCAACATAAACGCTGATATAATTTTGCAAATACATGGAGGATATAACTTCTTCGAAGTTTTTTTCTATCACCCTCCTTTTATAAGTTCCTTTCGGAGTAAGCTCACCATGCTCTAAATCAAAGGGTCTGTCTATGATACGGAAATCCAAAATCCTTTCGAAGGGAGCTAAAAATTTATTGATTGAAACTATCATCGAGGAAAAATATTCTTTGCAAGAAACATCATCCATTTTATTTAGGTCGACGCTTTCATTTTCGTAATTGGGATAAATAAGCACCGTATTGTAAGGCCGATGATCACCTACCAAAAATACTTGTTTAATAGTTTCGAAATCCCGGAAGTAATTCTCTATTTTTTGCGGGGCAATAGTTTCCCCTTTTATATTTTTGTAAATCTCTTTCTTTCTATCTATAATTTCAATGAACCCGTCTTCGTCCATTATCATTATATCCCCGGTTGCAAACCAACCATCTTCAAACACTTCCTCTTTAGGTTGATTGAAATAGCCCGCCATTACATACTCACCTTTTATGAGTAGTTCACCGTCATCTGCAAGTTTAATTTGAATTCCGGGTAATGCGGAACCGAGCGAATTGTATTTGTATTTTCCCGGAGGAGTCATGGTTATTCCACCGGTAGCTTCGGTCATTCCGAATCCACTCATCAATTCAATTCCGTAGCGTTGGAAGAATTGAAATATTTCAGGAGGTAGAAACCCCGCAGCCGAAAGACCGAACCTCAATTCTCCTCCGGTAACATCCTTTACTACGGAATCAATTTTTTCATCGGGGTCTAATTCAACATTAACATGCGAAGAAATATAGTCGTAAATCTGTATCCATTTTTTCGGAATGCTGATGAATATTGTCGGATGAATTTGCTTCATATTGCTTAGCATTGCATCCACGGAAGGGTTTTCCATAAATGCATATTCCGCTCCCCAAAAGAACGCACCCATCAATTCCAGGTATCTTCCGAATGTATGAAACAAAGGGAGATAACTTAAAAATCTGTCTTTGTCACCAATTTCCGGTAAAGCCAAAGCACGGCAAAACCTTTTAAATGTAAGATTCTTGTGGGAAAACATTATTCCCTTTGGCTCGCCGGTAGTACCTGATGTGTACATTATGGTAGCAATATCATCAACTTCCGGTTTGCGAGTTTCGTATTCCTCTTTCTTCTTCGAATAATCAAGAAACTCTTTCAAAGAAAGGATAGATTTATCTATACTCCTTCCTTCAATTAAAATAATCTTTTTTACCGAAGGAATTTCTTTTCTAATCTTATTGATTTTATATAACTGCTTCTCATTCTGAACGAAGAGAATCCCGGCTTTTGTTTCATTCAAAATAAATTTGATGTGATCGCCAACGGAATTGGCCGGAATCATCACGTTAACAATACCGTTTTTCAAACAGGTAAAATCCAACAGAGCCATTTCCACGCAATTCTCAAGTAGGAAAGCAACTTTTCCATCTTGAGATGAAATTTCTTTTCTCAAAAGGAGTAACGACTTGGAATATCTTTCGACTTCCTCTCCAACTTTGTTCCAGGATATTCTTTCTTCTTCCCCATGTTTCGGAAGTCTAAAGAATGCCCGGTTTCCGTAGTCCTTTATTCTTTGATCGAAAAGAACGGAAAAAGTATAATTACTCTTGTCTATTAACTTGGAAATAAGGTCTGCCCACTTGTTAGCATCTGTAATTTTAACAAGAAAATTACTGTTTCTTATCAAATTAAGATAACCATGGATAAGCGTTGGCAATTCATTTTCAAGTAATTTTGTTCCCAAATCATAAACAGCTTTCTCATCCAAATTCGACGCAATTTCATCTGCCAAATTTGAAGAATAAAGGTTCTCGAAAATATCGCCAACGGTATTGTCGGTTTCATTCATCCGGCTGAGAGATTGAAGAAAATGATTGAAGTCTGAAATAAGTTCCGATTTGTCTTCTTGGGAAAGAGCTGCTGCTCCGCTGGAAATTCTGTCTCTAAGTTCGTTTATGTTCATTGCAAATCCACAGTTAAATAAAAAGGCTATCTCGAAAATATATCAAGATAGCCTTGAAAGTTAATTAAATCAAGTGTTTAATTATTTTATTCCCGCTATTTCTTCCATCATATCGGTTGTAATGGATTTCGGTCTTTCAATTGGATAACCGAGAGCACGATCCCAAACGATGTTTGCACAAACACCGAGGGCTCTTCCCACACCGAAAAGAACAGTGTAGAAATCATATTCCCTTACTCCATAGTGCCATTGAATTACACCGCTTTGGGCATCAACATTAGGCCAAGGATTTTTTGCCTTGCCTTGCTCTTGAAGTATCGGTGGAACAACTTTGTAGAGAATGTCAACATATTTGAAAAGCTCATCATCAGCCAAATGCTTCAGTGAGAATTCCCTTTGAGCTTGGTAACGCGGATCTGTTTTGCGCAATACCGCATGACCGAATCCGGGAATTACCTGACCGGAATTTAAAGTATCCCAAACGAATTTTTTCATCTCTTCTTCGGTAGGAACTTTGCCTCCCATTTTTTCTCTAACGCCTTGAATCCATCTTAATACTTCTTGATTTGCCAACCCATGCAGAGGTCCGGCTAAACCGTTAAGCATAGCAGAAATGGAATAATACATATCGGACAGTGCACTAGCCACCAAGTGACCGGTATGAGCACTTACGTTACCGCTCTCATGGTCGCTATGGAGAATGAAATACAATCTTGCCAAATCATCATACGGTTTATCGATGCCCATCATGTGAGCAAAGTTGCCGCCCATATCCAAATCGGGATCCGGAGCGATGATATCACCGTCTTTATATTTCCAACGGTAAATGAAAGCCGCTAGTTGAGGTAAACGTGCGAGAAGATTCATCGCATCCTCATAGGCGGGTTTCCAATAATCCATTTTGTTCAAACCTTCGTGATATTCTTTTGCGAATACCGATTCTTTTTGCATAGCAACAATTGCAGCAGAAAACATCGCCATAGGATGCGAATCCTTCGGCATTGCTTTTACAACATCGAAAACATATTCGGGAACATGTTTTCTGTTACGGAATTCTTCGGCCACTTCCGCAACTTCTGCTTCTGTAGGAATATCTCCTGTTAATAATAGATAGAAAAATCCTTCAACGTACGGCATCTCGCCGCCGGGAACTTTAGGTAATTTTTCCAATACCTCGGGGATTGTGTATCCTCTGAATCTGATTCCTTCGTAAGGGTCGAGATATGAAATATCAGTTGTTAGGCATTTTACTCCTCTCATTCCCCCAATTACTTGAGAAATTTTAACATCACCTACAACTACATCACCATATTCCTTTAATAATCTTACCGTTCGGGGGCGCCAGCTTTCAATCTTTGCTCCTAATTTTTCTTTTAAGCCAGACACAGCTACCTCCTTCCTTTTTTAATCTTAAATCAAAAATTTATAATATGAAATTAAACAAAATTTAATAAAAATGGATGTCTTTATTCTATAATTTCGAAGGAAATGTTTACTTTTTGTAAAATAATTATATTTTTTCAAGAATTTGTTTTGCCGCCATGAATCCGCTCTTTACGGCTCCTTCCATAGTAGAGGGCAATCCAGTGTTTACCCAATCGCCTGCGAATGTGGAGTTCCGGAAGGGATTACTGAATTTGGCTCTGATTTTATCGCTCGCTAAAGTTGCGGCGAACGCTGCCCTTTTTTCGATAACCAATTTATAATCGTCTATTATATCTTCGTAAAAGAGGGGGAAATATTCTCTTAGTTCACTAAAAATTTGCCTAGTTAATTTTTCCCTTTCAATGTCAAGCAATTTATCCGAATTGCTTATCACCACGGAAACATGAGTCCCATGATTGAAAAGCCAATGCATTTTACTATCAATAAAACCGTAAACTTTTTCTTCGAACGGATTGTTTTTAAGCCAAATATGCAAAGTAAGAATGGAAGGATAAACCAAAGAATTTAGCTGATTCCCGAATGTATTGGGAAATAATTTATCAACTCCATACGAAGGAATTGCAAATACCACATGATCGAAATCATCTATTTTTCTTTTATTCGTTAATAGGGATTGAATATGTTTACCATCATTTACTACTTGTTGCACCCTTTCGGAGGTATAAACTTTACCGTTATTCCTTTCAATAAAGTCGCGGGCAAAATGCACATAGGTGTAGGTTAAATCAGTTTTTGCGAGAACCAAATCGGAAGCTTTTTTCCCTTTGAAAAATATTTCCAACAAAACCTTTTTGAAAGATTTTACCGAAGCATTTTCCGGTGAAGTATTTAATATACTCTCAACTAAAATTCTCCAAAACTTACTGATTTCTTCTTCATCTTGCCCTTCCGACCGCAACCATTGATCGACTGTAATGTTCTTTTTAGCGGAAGGATAAAAAAGTGATGCAAAAGGGAACAGTAATTTATATCTTTTCCCAACAGGTAAAGCCGAATATTTGAGCAAAGCCATTAACAAATTAAAGGGATAAAATCCGGAGGAAGCGTCAAGTTCTATTTGCCGGCCGCCATTTTCAACAAATGTAATCTTCATCGGGGAAATTCTTTCCAAATTCCTAGTGGCACCTATCATCTCGAAAAATTTCAATGTATAGCGGTAGCATCCCATCATTAAATGCTGTCCGTTATCAACGAACTGATCTTTCTTTTCATAATTGAATGAAGAAGCTCTTCCCCCTAATTTGGGTGAAGCTTCTAATAATTCAATCTTATATCCTTCTTTGGAAAGCAGGCATGCTGTAGTTAACCCGGCGAGCCCCCCGCCAACAACAATAATTTTTTTCATCAATAAACTAAACTATACTTTAACCATACACCCAACGCGATTGAAACTTTTTCCGCTTTGCTAATATTTATGTCATTCGAGTAAACATCGAATCCGGCTGCTTCCAATCGCTGTAAAATTTTAAAATAAATATGTTGCATTGCCCGTGCTGCAAACATCTTTTGCTTGTCTTCGAATCTTAATGCGGCATTTGCTTTTCTGTAAAATTCCTTAGCCCTTTCGGCTTGGAACTGCATCAGTCTTACAAAATTCTCATTATAAACATTATGCAATAATTCAATTTCTGAATAATTGAACCTTTTAATATCTTCCGAAGGTAAATATATCCGTCCTATTTGTGCGTCCTTCTTTACGTCCCGGATAATATTTGTAAGTTGAAGAGCAAGCCCTAGATTCACTGCAAAATCTTTTGCAGAAGGATGCTTGTAACCGAAAATTTCAATGCACATCAAGCCAACCGTGGAAGCAACTTTGTAACAATAATCCCTTAATTCCTCGAAACTGTTAAACCGGTTCTTTTGCAAATCCATCTCCACGCCTTTAATCAAATCGAAGAAAGGATCGACGGGAATATTGAATTTTCTAATCGATTGCACAACCCGGTTGAGTATGCCGAAATTGCTCTTTCCGTTTAACGCGGATTCAAGTTCATTCCGCCATTGTCTTAATTTTTCGTATCTGATTTCGGCAGGAGTTAATTCCTCATCAACAATATCATCGGTTGTTCTGCAGAATGCGTAAACATTATTCATGGCTTCTCTTTTGTCCTGCGGCAAAAGATTGAAAGCATAATAAAAACTTGAATTGCTTTTTTTTGCTATTTGTTTACTTTCCGAGCTCATCCTGCGCTTAAAAATGTTTTTGCGAATATTATTATAAAATCCAATTTACTCAATTTTATTTTATTATTAAATACATCGCCTCTCTTTTTTTCAATTTTCTTTAGCACCGCCAGTCCACCGTTCACGGTTGCTCCTATTTCCATTTTCCAACGGTAAGGCAGATAATTGAGGAGGGGCATACCTTCGAAAAACATTTTTCTTACTAATTTGCATTCATGCAAAACGAGTTGTTTAAAATTATTGTCCGGTTTCAATGCTTTAATATCGTCTAAGGAGCAATTGAATTGTCGAATAAACTCTTGAGGAAAATAATTTCTGTTTTGCAATAAATCTTCTTTCGCATCTTGAATAAGGTTTGCGATTTGCAAAGCCGTACAAATTTTATCGCTGTAATGATATAAACTCTCTTCCCTTTTGCCGATAAGTTGAAGAATGATTCTGCCGATCGGGTTTGCCGATTTTTCACAATAGCTTAACAATTCATTCCAATCCGAATAATCAAATTTATTCAAATCCTGTTCGAAAGCGGTTAACAGATCGAAAAACAAGCTGGAATCCAAATCAAATTTATTTATTACATCAACTATTTTTCCAAAAAATCCGGAATTCGCCTTCCCTTCCAACCGGGCTTTAAACTTAGATTTAAATTCGCTTAATTCCTTCTTACGTTCATCAATTGTTTTCTCGGGGTTATCTGCAATGTCATCGGCTGTGCGGGCAAAAGCATAAATTGCTGCAATCGGATTCCTCAATTCTTTAGGGACAAGGAACGAAACTACCGGAAAGTTTTCATAATGGCTTTTTGCCAGTTCATTGATATCTGTAAAATCCCCGTTTGGTGTGCTTTTATTACTCATCGTGGAAAGCAAACTGTAAATGTTGTACCTTTTCCAACCTCACTTTCGACTTTAATTTTTCCTTTCATACGGTCAACTAGTTCCTTAACCAAAAGCAACCCAAGTCCGGTACCGCTTTCGTTCGCTGTTCCGCTGGTGGAAAAATTGCTTTTACTGTCGAAGATCTTATTTATTTTTTCTTCCGGAATTCCAACCCCGGAATCCTTCACACTTACGTGTGCCCAATTGTTTTCTAATTTGATCGAGATTTCAATACTACCGTTTTCGGGAGTAAACTTAATTGCGTTATTTATCAAATTCCGGAATATTGTATGGAAGATATTTTCATCACATTCAATTTTAGTATTCTCTTTTGTCTTTAATCGAAGAGTAATATTCTTCTTTTCGGCAATTGGTTCATAGAGATCTACAATATTTTTTAATTCCTTTTTCAAGTCGATCTCTACCAAATTAACCGTCATTCTCTGGGATTGCGCACGGGACCATTCCAACAAATTACTCACCAAATCGAATAATTTCTTTGCGGAAGAGTTCATCTCTTTTATTGCCTCTCTTCTTTCCTCATCCGAGAATGACTCATATTCCGTTACCAGCAAATCACTGTATCCCAAAATTGAATTGAAGGGATTCTTCAAATCATGTGCAATGATACTGAATAGTCTATCTTTATTCAGATTAACTTCCATTAATTCTTTGTTTCGCTCTCTGGTTTTCTTAATATTGTAAAGGATTATTCCCAGCAATACAATGCCTATCACGATGATAATAATTAAAAATCTTTGCTGAGCATTAGCGATTTCAATATCCTTTTGAAGCAATTCTTTTTCTTTGTTTACCCTTTCAACGTTATACATATTTTCAATTGCAGAGATTCTCACTTCATCTTCTTGGGCAGCCAAGGAATCTTTATATTCAACAAATTCCTTATACGATTTGTAAGCGTTGTTAAAATCGCCAATGGCAAAATAATATTCACTCCGCGCAGATAGGAAATGCTGCTTGGCTAATACCATGTCAGTATTTTTAATTGAATTACTTAACTCATCCAATGCGGCCTTGGCTTTTTTGAATTCCCCCATGTGAGAATATAACTTAACCAAATGGCTTAACGAAATGAGTTCTCCGTCTTTATTTTTAATTTTTCTTTGTATTTCGAGAGAATGCTTCCTGAGTGCAACAGCTTCGGAATAATTTTTTTGTTTTTCTAAGAGAATCGACATACTTCCATAAACATAAGCAATTCCTTTAGGGTCATCCAATTCCCTGTATGATTTCAGTAATTTCAAATAAGTATTGTAAGTTAAATCCTCTTTCCCCTGCTGAAAGTAAACTTCAGCCAAATGACTTAGAGCAAGAGTGATACCAAATTTATCGCCAATCTTTTTTCTGATTTCAATCGTTTTATTTAAGTATTCAATTGCTTTTTTGAAATCTTTCCTTTCCCTGTAGATTATCCCAATGTTTATATAACAGAAAGCCAGCCCTTTTTCCATTTTCAATTTTTCGAACATGGTAGCGGCTTTATAAATATTTTCCAGAGCAAGAGTAAATTGGCGTTGCATTCTGTGAATGCCACCGATATTGTTGTACGAATAGGCAATTTGCACCGAGTCATTTGCAGTCTGGGCATATTTTAATGCATTTTGGTAATGATCCATTGCTTTGCCAAAATATCCCATATTTCTCTGTACTACTCCCACAAGATTATGGGACTTAGCTAATAATGAATAATTATTTAGCTTTTCAGCAAGTTCGATTGCTTTACTGCCACTCTTGAGTGCATAGACGGGATTTTTTGCCCTGAACTGCCAACAAACATCATTAAGAATTTCTATTTGTTTCTTTGTCGGTTTATCATTTATTTCATCCCATAGGCTATCGAATGTTTGTGCCCGTAAATTCGCAACAAACATAAGGGGAACTAGGAGGATATTTATAATTATTTTACGCATAAAAGAAAACACTCAAAACAGGAGAGGAAAATGTGCCCGGAACAGGAGTCGAACCTGCACGGGAGTACTCCCACTAGACCCTGAACCTAGCGCGTCTACCAATTCCGCCATCCGGGCAGCACAAAACAATTTCTCAATTGAGTTCGTAAAAATATGAACAAATCACCTAATTTGAAAGGGAATCATCCACTATCTCTAAAGCTTCGTGCGCTGTAGAATCGGGAATTAAATATTTCGGATTTATTTTTATTGTAGTATCCCTTTCCGAATTGAACAAAGGCGGAATGTCTTTTATATTTATAATATCACGGTATTCCCCTGAATTGCAATCATCTGAAAATAGTCTGGGAGTTCCCAATTCAAAAATTGATTCCGCACAAAATCTTACCGTCACAACATTTCCGCTTGCAGGCATTTCAAAATCTTCCAAAGGCAGATCGAGGGAATCGTAAGTTTCCCTCATAAAATTAGACCAAATCGGGTTGGCAGCCTTCGCACCTTGACCATAACTTCCGGTAAATTTAATCCGGTTGTCATCGAATCCGACCCAAACTCCACCGGCAAGTTGAGGCGTAAAGCCTACAAACCAAGCATCCGAATAATCTTGAGTGGTACCGGTTTTACCTGCTGCAGGTCTGCGGAAATTATGAATTACTCTGGTTCTAATTGCAGTACCTTCGTTAACTACCGATTCCATCATATTAGTCATAATGTATGCATCTTCGGCACTAATGGCTTCCCTCGATTGAGGGAAGAAATTGTCGATGATTATTCCGTCTTTATCTTCAATTTCCACTACAGCCCATGGTTCGTTGTAAATACCTTTATTACCCAGCGTTGCGTAAGCCGAAGTTATTTCCAACGGGGAAACTCCGGATGTTCCTAAAGCTATTGAGGGAACGAGATCGAGTTTACTCTTTATCCCCATTTTCTTTGCAAAAAGACCAACCTTCCAAAGTTGAACGTAGCCTTCAACAATTAATCTTGCACTGACAATGTTTAACGAATGTTTCAAAGCTTCCCGTAAGGGAGTGAAACCCCCGGTTTCTTCATCAAAATTTTTAGGCGACCAACCGTTATAATCGAAAGGTTGATTCAATATCGGATATGCCGGGTAAAGCCCGTTATCTATAGCAACGGTATAAATGAATGGTTTGAATGCGGAGCCCGGTTGTCGTTTAATTTGTGTAGTTCTGTTTAATCCATGTTTTTCTTCGGGATTTCTTCCCCCAACCATAGCTCTTATCTCACCGGTTTTAACATCCAGCACAACAAATCCCACTTCAATTTGCTGGGCATCTTTTTTAACCGAATCGACGAAACTTTTATCCCCTTTCAGCTGATGAAATATTTTTTCTTTTTCCTCGGATGATTTAGCCCTCCGGTATTCCTTTCTATTCTTAATTGCCTTCGTAATCAAATCATCAAGTATTTCGGCGTTTTCTTTCCAATCCCAATTTCTATCGAAAGTTTTTTGGAATTCGTTCAAATGTTCATGAACTGCTTTATTTGCAATTTTCTGCATTCTGGTATCGAGTGTGGTCTTTATTGTAAGCCCGTCCTCGTATATATCAAATCCGTAATTCTTAGACATTCTGCCCAATTGTCTTCTGACATATTCCACAAAATGGGGGGCAATTTCGGATTGCGAACCTTCATCTATGTCATTCTGATTCACGACAATCGGTTCCGCTTTTAATTTGTCGTATTCTTCCCTACTTATCATCCCAACATCGTACATGTTGTACATTACGAGATTTCTTCTTTGAAGGGAATAATTATAATTCCTATATGGATCATATCTAAGAGGTGATTTCAACAAAGCAACAAGAACAGCACATTCGGGTATCGAAAGGTCTTGAACCCGCTTGCCAAAATAAGTTTGAGCCGCAACTCCCACACCATGGGCACCACGACCGAAGTAAGAAATATTCAAATACATTTCGAGTATTTCATTCTTGGTATAAGATTTTTCAAGTTCAACCGCGGTTACCCATTCCCGAAGTTTACGAACACCCGTATCGAACAATGTTTCTTTTTTATATTTTAATTCGAACAAATTCTTTGCAAGCTGCTGTGTTATAGTACTTGCCCCTTCCCGGCGGAACAGAATAATATTCTTCACCATTGCTTTTACGAACCTCTGCAAATCCACACCCCAATGGTGATAGAAATTTCTATCTTCGGTAGCAACCAAAGCATTAATTAAAGCTTTGGGTAAACTGTCAATCGGTGTGTAAATTCTGTTCTGTCTGTAAAAGGTTCCTATCAATTCTCCGTCTACGCTGTAAACTTTACTTGCCAACTGAGGTTTCGGATTTTCGAGTTCCTCGAATGAGGGTAAACCGTTCTTAACAATATTGAACAGTATATAACTACCTACGGATATACCAACAATAAAAAGGAAGAGTATTATCCAACCTAAAAATTTTCTTTTCTTCTTTGCTCTTGTTTTTGCCATTTAATTTTTCAACTCAATAAGTTCAAGATTTTCTCCGTCAAACTTTGCATAGCAAGGTTTTTCCAACCAAGATCCAAGGTTCATGTAATAACCATTTTGATATTTTTCGAATCTCCTTCTGTGGGAATGACCGAATATAACATAATCAAACCCATCCGAAATTTTCTCTTTCGCTACATCAAACAACGAATCACTTTCGCCGTAATTCTTTTGGGATGTATAATCCCGGCTCTTTTTTGAAGATGATGAAGCAATCCAAATACCCAAATCCGGATGGACAAAAGAGAATATCCATTGTAAGAATTTGTTTCTTAAAATTTTCTTTAGAATTTTATATCCGAGATCATTCTTGATTAATCCGTCGCCATGACCAATAAAAAACTTTTTCCCAAAAATTTCTTTCTCTACCGGATCGGGATAAAGTTTCACTCCGATTTCTTTTTCAAAAAAATCACGATGCATAAAATCGTGATTCCCGATTATATAATGAATTTCCCATCCGTTTTCAGTTAATTTTTTCAACGAAGTAAAAACTTTGAAAAATCCTTTCTGTATCACTCTTCTGTATTCAAACCAATAATCGAACAGATCTCCGACAATATAAAGAACCCCGCTTTGTGATGAAATATCTTCCAAGAAATTCACAAAGAGATTCTCTTTAATCGATTCACGTTCTTTAGATTCTAATCCTAAATGCAGATCGGATACAAAATAAACAGTTTTTACCAATAGAAACTCGAAATTAATTTAATTGCAAAATTACAATTTATTCAATTAAAATGTTCCACGAATTCCGACTTAATTCTTCCCGGATAATCGGCTTCGGGATCAAATTCAATTGTCTCTGTGGAATATTTCGAAGGGATAAAAATCCTACTTCCATCAATTACATTAACAGTTGTATCTCTAAAATTCGACGAATTAAATTCTTTTAACCTTATTTTTATAATATTCCGGTGATCATCCGATTCAAGATTAAATTTAACATTATAACCTTGATCTACTTTTGTTATTTCTACATTAATTTCGGGAAAAATTTGGGATGAATAGATTAACTTCCGGAAAAACTCTTCCGTATCTTCCCCATAAAATTCCTTTACCACCTCTTCGAAATCTTTTGTACCGGCAGAAGAATATTTAAATTTCTTGAAGTATTCCCTAACCATCTTCATAAATGATTCATCACCCATACGCTTCCGAAGCAAATGCAGAACCCATGCACCGTTATTATATGTAAATTTTCTTACGCCCTCCGTGCCCGGATTATCTAATGATTTATCCGAATTTATGAATTTAATACTCTTCATTGCCGAATAATAAGCATCTCTACCATAATTGATCTCGTCGAAAAGGACTTCGGAATATTTTGCAAATCCTTCGTTCAACCAAATATCTTTCCACTTTTTGGGCGTTACGGCATTTCCCCACCAAGAATGGGAAATTTCGTGAACAAATAAATCCTTGAATAAAAGCGATTCGTCAAAATACCTTGAACCAATACCGATTGCCGAATAATTTTCGATTCCACCATATTCCCATGGAATTTCTACAATCGAAAATTTATCCAGATAAAACGGGTATTCCCCGAATTGAGTTTCAAGAATTTCAATCGACTGTTTGATGGTTGAAAACAGATTTTCTACCAATCTTTTTGAATCCGTCATCAAATAGATTTCAGTATTCAAAGATTTTCCGTTAATATCCAAAGTTCGCTTAAATTTCCGGAATTTACCGGAATATAGGGCAACACTGTATGTCGGTATTTCATAATGAATTGAGTAATGAAAGATTTTAGTATTACCAGTGAAAGTGGTTGAATCCAGATTACCGGCAGAGATTGAAACAAAACCTGAATCGGCACCAATTGCTATGTTGTATTTAGCTTTGTCGCTTTGAATATCGTTGC
>CAZULK010000056.1:0-15592 GCA_964621225.1 uncultured Melioribacteraceae bacterium
AGATTCGGTAAGAAAACAAGAAGATTTGCATCTATAATATTTTTATTTACCCGTACCGCTGCGGATGGTGTACGCCTATTTGCCACGGCAATTCCGTTAAAGTTAATGTTGGATATTAGTTATCCGGCAGCAATACTTATCATCGCGGTAATTACATTGATGTATACAACCACAGGCGGATTAAAAGGTGTGATATGGGTTGATGTTTTTATGATGTTTATCTATTTGGGCGGAGCTATTTTAGCCGGTGTATTCTTGATTAACAGTTTCATTCCCGGCGGACTGACGGAAATAATTAATACAGCGGGGGATAAATTCAGTATTGTAAATTTAGGATTCGAAAAGGGGATAGCAGGATTTTTCTCTCAACCGTATACTTTAATCGGTGGATTACTGGGTGGAGCATTTTTATCCATGGCTTCGCATGGAACGGATCAATTGATTGTTCAAAGACTACTGAGCTTAAAATCTTTGAAGGATGGACGGAAAGCATTGATTGGCAGTGGAATTGTGGTGAATATTCAATTCTTTATTTTTCTTTCGGTTGGAGTTCTCTTATATGTTTATTATGGCCCTATAGCTATTAAATCCGATGAGATTTTTCCCAAATTTATTATTGAACAAATTCCTTCTCCTTTCTCGGGAATTATTATTGCAGGATTGTTTGCTGCGGCAATGTCCACCCTGGCTGGATCAATAAGCTCTTTGGCTTCAAGCAGTTTAATGGATTTATACATCCCGTTGAAAAAAGGAAAAATCAAAAACGAATTAAAGCTTTCCAGAATCTTCACTATATTTTGGGCTGGAATGTTAGTTCTTTCTGCAATTTTGTTCATGAACTCTCCCAAAGCAGTTGTAGAATTGGCATTATCAATTGCCTCTTTTACATACGGGGGGTTATTAGGTACTTTTTTATTAGGTATCTTTGTAAAGAATGCAACTCAAGAGGATGCATTAGCCGGATTTTCGGCTGGAATATTTGTTATGATAGCTGTTGTAAGTTCTAATTTGTTCGGATGGACTTGGTTCACACTTATCGGCGTTATTGTTACAATAATTGTGGGTTGGATTAACTCTAAATTGAATTTTGATATTGCTGAATAAATTTAAATAGGAAAATGAATTATACTGAAAGATTAAAAAAGATCAAGTTAATTGTTCTTGATTTGGATGGCACATTACTTAATGATGAACAACAAGTTGGGCAAGAATCTAAGGAATTGATAAAAAGACTTATAGAGATGGGGGTTCACGTAACCTTTGCTTCCGGAAGATTGCATAGTGCCATCAAAAACTTAGCTACTGAATTGGAAATTCAAACACCATTAATCTCTCTTGACGGTGCCTTAATTAAACAGCACCCCGGAGATACGGAAATATATCATGCTTCAATAAAAAGAAAGAATGTTGTAAAAGCGATTCAGTTGGCGGATAAAAATTTATTGAAAATTGCCCTCTGCCACGCAGATGCAATTTATTACACTGAAGATAACGAATTGATTCCTCAACTTGTTGATAAATTCGGTGCAAAGTTCGAACAAATTTATTCTTATGACGATTATCTCGATGATACTTTGGAAATAGTGATGGTAGGGGATTACAGAGAAACAATAAAGAATGTTGCTTCCTCGTTAATGTTTCCATTTACTTTTGGTTTAGATACCAATTATTATAAATCCCACAGAAACAAAGGAATTTATTATATTGAATGCAGAAAAAATGGTTCTAGCAAAGGTTCCGGATTGAAAAGATTACAAAAGCATTTGAAAATAAACATGAACGAAACAGTTGTGGTAGGAGATTGGTATAACGACCGTTCTTTGTTCGAGACGAAAGCATTAAAAGTGACGGTAAATAATGCGGTTCCGGAAATTCAGAGATTAGCCGATATCAAACTAAAAAGAAGCAATAACGAAGATGGAACAGCGGAATTGTTCGAAATGATTTTGAAGGCAAAAGGGAAATGAAAGAAGAGTTAAAGAATAAAATAAAAACAAGCAAATATTATAAGATTATTCTTTTAATAGTCTCTATTGCTATAATAGTATTAATGTTTCCCAAAGGGGAATCTTTGGAATCGGAAATTAGCGTTGGGAGTATATGGATTAAAGATGACCTTATCGCATCCAAAACATTCGAAGTTCCCGAAGATCCTGTAGTTTACAAACAAAAACAAGAAGCTGCCGCAGCCAAGGTTAATAAAGTATTTATTCTTGACGAATCCATTTATCCGGGAATTAGAGATTCACTCAAAAATTATAAAAAAAGATTACTCAAAGTTCTCGATACCACTTCAGTAGTAACTAACGGTACGGATCTGCTTAATTTAAGTGAAGAATCGTTTAACAAATTAAAACGGGTGAGAAATTCCGAGAAGTTAATTGTAACGAGCGGTAGGAAAACAACCAAAGATATTTTCAATGTAATTTCCATTCTATTAAATAGAGTATATAAAAAGGGATTACTTAATCTATCCCTTGATGAGATTGAAAAAGACAGAATTGCCTTGAGAAAGGGAAAGTTCGAAGAATTGGTGCGAAAGACCAAATTCTACGATATGGAATCTGCAAAGGAATATATCTCTAATTATTTGAATAATAATTTCAGTTTCGATATTGATTTGAACGATGCTGTAAATGATATAATTTCGGATTTTCTGATTCCCAATATTATTTATAGTGAAGAAGAAACCGAGTTGGCAATTGCCTTGGCTAAAAGCCGTGTGCCAAGGACAAAATATATTGTAAACGAAAATGAAAGAATAGTTGCCAAGCATGATAGGATTACCCAAGAAATTAAAGATAAAATAGATGCTTACAGGAAAGCGAAGGGTGAAATAACATCAATCTTGGAACAAGCTTCACAATATGCCGGTAAGGTGCTGCATATAATAGTTATTTTAATTATCTATATCAATTACCTCTTTCTTTTCAGAAAAAGAATTTTCTATGATAATGTAAAGCTTACTTTACTGGCAGTATTAATTTTGTTTGTTAGTTTTCTAACTTTCTTAATTCACCAAATACAGGTGAATGCGCCCGTTCAATTATTGATACTCATTCCTGTAATTTCAATTTTAACTACAATAGTTTTTGATTCGAGGGTAGGATTTTATACAACTGTTATCTCATCGTTGATTGCTGGCGGAATTCATGGGAATGATTATGTCTTTTCTGTAATGAATATAGTAGCCGGAGGTCTGGCCGTATTTTCGGTGCGTGATATAAAAAACAGAAATCAAATATTCAGATCATTCTTATTCATATTGGTCGGATATGTAGCCAGTATCTTTGCATTTGGTTTGGAGAGTTACAAATCCATTCAGGAAATTTTGATTTCTTCTTCCTTCGCAGCAAGTAATGCCCTTATAAGTCCGGTGTTAGCCTATGGGCTAATTATCTTTGTTGAAAGGATATTTCGAATCACAACGGACCTCACTTTACTTGAGTTAACCGACTTCAATACCCCTTTGCTGAAAGAGCTTGCCCGTAAAGCTCCAGGTACTTTTAATCATTCCATTACAATCGGTTCCATGGTGGAAGCTGCTGCAGAGGTGATAGATGCAAATCCAATATTGGCCCGCGTTGGTGCTTATTACCATGATATCGGTAAAACCCTAGAGCCGGAAGGGTTTGTTGAGAACCAATTATCTTCGAATATTCATGATGAAATGAATCCAAGGGAAAGCGTTCAAGTAATTATAAATCATGTTAAAGGCGGTATTAAACTTGCCGAAGATTATAATCTACCCAAAGCGGTAATTGATTTTATTCCGATGCATCACGGCACGATGGTTATTACATATTTTTATGAAAAAGCCAAAGAAATATTAGGTGAGGGAAAAGTATCGATTGATGAATTCCGGTATCCCGGCCCGAAGCCAAACACAAAAGAAACAACCTTGGTAATGCTCGCAGATGCTTGTGAGTCTGCAGTAAGGTCGATGGAACAGCCGGAAAAGACAAAGGTAGAAAATATCATCTCGAATATTTTCAAACAAAGATTGGAAGATGGTCAATTGGATAATTCTCCAATTACATTCAAAGATTTAACAAAAATAAAAGAATCTTATGTAAACACTTTGATCGGTCAGCATCACAGAAGAATACGTTATCCAAATCAAGAAGAAATGGAAAACGAAAGCGGCGAGGAAAATGTTTGACCAGTTCATATCTGAGTATCTTGCTGTACTCAGTCTCGAAAAAAACTTATCTCAAAATACTATCAATTCATACCGGAACGATATAAAAAACTTTCTTTCATTCTGTATTGATAACGGTGTGGAGGATTTGGATAATATAACTCAAAAAAATATTTCCGATTATTTGGAGGGGCAAAGAAAAGCCGGTTTCGAATCTTCCACAACGGCAAGATATGTCTCTTCTTTGAAGGGATTTTTCAGTTATTTACATCAATCAGGTTATATCCAAAAGGATCCTACTGAAGATATGCTCTCAGTAAAATTATCACGTAAACTCCCTACGGTATTATCGGTAGAGGAAATTGATATGATTCTTGATATCCCCGATGTAAAAGATAAAATTGGTCTTAGGGATAGAGCAATACTTGAATTGATGTATTCATGCGGATTGCGTGTGAGTGAAACAATAAACATAAAGAATAGTCATTTGTTATTTGATGATGAGATAATTAGAGTATTTGGTAAGGGAAGTAAAGAAAGAATTGTGCCGGTTGGTTCATCAGCTATTAAATGGGTAAATAATTATTTGTTAAATTCCCGTCCTTTCTTGTTCAAAAGAAATAAGAGTGAAGATTTTGTCTTCTTAAACAAACGTGGTACTAAATTGAGCAGAATGGGTATTTGGAAAATAATAAACAAATATGTTTCAGAAGCCGGAATAAAGAAAGAAGTTCACCCTCATACATTCAGACATTCGTTCGCTACTCACCTGGTTGAAGGTGGTGCGGATTTAAGAGCAGTTCAAGAGATGTTGGGGCATGCAAGTATTTCAACAACTCAGATTTATACACATATCGACAGAAATTATATTAAACAAGTTCATAAAGATTTTCACCCGAGAGGCTAATGGATATAACTGTAGACCCAAAATTATTTCGAATCATATTTTTTATTCCATTTTTATTAATTTCATTGGCTGTGCATGAATTTGCTCATGCATATTTTGCTCATAAATTTGGAGACAATACTGCAAAAGATGCTGGAAGATTAACATTGAATCCAATCAAGCATTTGGACTTATTCGGATCAATCATTTTACCTGCAATTTCACTTGTGAGTGGATTTGCCGTCATTGGATGGGCAAAACCGGTACCGGTAAACCGAAATAATTTCGGTAACCCTCGCAGAGACGATATAATAGTATCTATAGCAGGACCGATATCAAATTTCGTTCTGGCAAATCTGATTTTGATTGTCATGGTTGTTTTGCCCGGCGATAGTAAAATAATCGATTATTTGTGGTTGCCGATGTTTTTTAATGTGTTGCTTTTCTATTTTAACCTTCTTCCTATTCCACCGCTTGACGGGTCTCATATTTTAACCGGTTTTCTTTCAAATCAGGCAAAACAATATTACTACAATTTTGCAAAATATAGCATTATTATACTTCTACTGCTTATTTACAGTCCCCTTTGGCGGTATTTTATTGAGCTTGTTCAAGGGACAGTAAATTTGTTGGTGTTATTTTATTCCCCTTAAAAAAGCAAATATTCTTACCTTTAGGTTTAAAATTTTTATAATTATGAATAACACTTATTTAAGAATATTAAAATATGTAAAACCTTATACGGTTCACCTTTCTTTATCGGTTGTCTCAACGATAATTTATGCATTATTGAACGGTGCCTCCGTGTATCTTACAATTCCGCTTTTGGATACTTTATTTCAAGAATCATTGAACGAGCCGGCCAAAGTAGTTAAACAAAGCAGTTCTTCAACAATAATGCCCGATTGGTTAAATAATTTTATTGACCAAATATCACAAGCTTTTCATGATTATATTTTCAGCGGGGATACAACCGAGATACTTCTAAAAATCTGTGCTTTGATTCTGTTTGCTTTTTTAGGCAAAAATATTTTCGGTTATTTACAAGCTTATTTTCTGGCTTACGTTGAGCAAGGTGTAATAAAAGATATTCGGAACAGTGCATACAGGCATTTACATAAATTACCAATGAGCTATTTCAAAAATGAAAAGACAGGTAATTTAATTTCCCGCATAACTAATGATGTAAATATTATTCAACAAAGCGTTAGTGCAGTATTCCTTAACTTAATCAGAGAGCCTTTGACAATTATAGTATTTTTGGGAATTGCTCTTTCCATAAGTGTAAATCTAACTGTTTTTTCATTTGTTATACTTCCATTCTCTCTGGCAATAATAGGTTATATCGGTAAAATATTAAGGAAACAAAGTACCGTTATTCAACAGAAGATGGCAGATATAACTACTATTCTTCACGAAACCATTACGGGCGTAAAGATCGTAAAAGCATTTGGTATGGAAGAATACGAAAACAGTAAGTTTATTAGGGAAACAAACAAATTCTTCCGGCTTGTGCTCAAGATGGTTAGGGTAAGGAATATTGCATCTCCAACAACAGAATTTCTAAGTGTTGTTGTTGGTGTAGTTTTGGTGTTCTACGGTGGAAGACTCGTTTTAGTGGAACATAGTTTAAAAGCAAGTGAATTCCTCGGATTTCTTTTTGCAATTTTTCAACTCATGCCTCCAATAAAGGAATTGAGTAGCGTAAATAACAGAATTCAAGAATCGAGTGCGGCAGGAGATAGAATTTTCGAGATTTTGGATACAGTTCCTTCTATTCAAGATAAAGATGATGCGAAAGAAATTTCTTCTTTCGAAAAGTCAATTGAATATAGAAATGTATCTTTTCATTACGATGATTCCGAAGAGTTAGTGTTAAAGAACATTAACTTTATGGTTAATAGAGGAGAAATAATTGCATTCGTCGGTAGCAGTGGAGCGGGTAAGTCGACTTTGGTAGACTTATTACCGAGGTTTTACGATCCGACCGAAGGACAAATATTGTTGGATGGAATAGATTTAAGAGATATTAAACTATCATCATTAAGAAAGATGATGGGAATAGTAACACAGGAAACTGTTTTATTTAATGAATCGGTAAAACAAAATATTGCTTACGGTTTGGGTGATTTTCCCATCGAAAAAATAATAGAAGCTGCGAAAGCTGCAAATGCTCATAGATTTATAATAGAACTACCAAACGGATATGATACTATCATCGGAGAAAAAGGGACAAAACTTTCCGGTGGACAGAGGCAAAGGATATCCATTGCACGGGCACTATTGAAAAATCCGCCGATAATGATTTTTGACGAAGCAACTTCTGCATTGGATAATGAATCCGAAGTCTTGGTTCAAGAGGCAATCGAGAGATTGATGCACGACAGAACCACATTTGTGATTGCTCATAGGTTGAGTACAATAAGAAATGCAAACAGAATAGTTGTGCTCGAAAACGGGGAAATTGTACAAATGGGCAAACACGAAGAATTACTCAAACAGGAAGATGGTGTCTATAAAAAACTCTATGATCTTCAGTTCAGTAAGGATAAATAATGCCAAATAAACCGAAAACAATCGACAAGATCATCTTTGCTTTCTTAGTCATTTTTGCTGCTACATTAACAAATTCCATTTTTTTGAATCAGCTTGGATATTATGGTGCATTGTTTTTTCTTTTGGTTAAATGGGCTCAAGAAAAAAAGAACCCTTTTGCGAAGACAGGATTGGAGGTTTACTTTTTATTATTTCTTCTTGCTGAATTATTGTCCGCAATATTCTCTGTGGAACCAGGCCATGCGTTCCATAACTTTACCAAGCGTCTTTTGCTCATTCCAACCGTTTACGTAATTGCTTCGGTAGTATATAACCCAAAGAGAATAAGCAAAATATTTTATACATTTCTTTTCTTTGCGATTTTAAGTTCAGTGATTTATTTATGGAATTCGTATTCCTTTTACATACGAGGATTGTTTCAACTTACCGGCTCCGGACCTTTCTTGTTTCATTACCCGATTACAACAAGCGAATTATTTTCTTTTTCCACTTTGATATTGGCGGCATTCGTAATTAAGAAAGATTTAACTCCAAAGAAAAGAATGTTATATCTGATAGGCTTTCTGATTTCAGCATTATCATTAATAGCTACGTTTAAGAGAACCGGTTGGATTGGATTAGCAGCCGGTTTGATAATGATGATAATCATCAAAAGAAAGTTTATTTATCTGATTCCATTTGCCATTGGTGTATTGTTTTTGATCTTTACACAGCGCTCCATTAGCAGTGTGGAAATATATAAAATTGGTGATTCCATTAAGAAAATCTCTACTATTGATACTAAAGGAGCTGTCTCGGGTTTATCCGTCGATGATGTAAACGTATATATTTCCGACTACGATAGGGGACTGGAAAAATTAAGCGATAGTCTTGAATCAATGATTCAATTCGATTCTCCGGTTGTGGATTTCAAACATTGGAAAGACGATTATTTTATTGCAAGACTTGTTAACACAAAATTTGTTTTAGTAGGAAAAGATAGATACGGTGAGTTTTCCCGGCTGGAGGAATTCATGACAAAGGGAATGACAAAAGACTTTACTGTTTGTAAGTCAAAAGTTTTCGTCGTAGATATCGACAGCGGAGTTACAATCTTCAATTCACCTACAAATTTAAAAGATACTGTTGAATTGAGGAATCTGAATGATTATTACCAAGTCGATTGTTGTAATGGAAATGTTTTCCTATTTAGTAAAAAATTAGGAATTGGACGGTTAAGTTATTCTGACGGAAGATATGATTTTACTAAAACAAAGTTTAAAGCGAATATTCTTTCGCTGAACGTTGTGGATGATTTTCTTTTAATTCAAAAAAAGAACAAAATATTCAAAGTAACTCCAAGTATGGAGATATTAGATTCTTCCGATAAAAAACTGCCGGAAATAATGGATGCCATAAATACTCCTTACGGATTACTCGCCTTCACCCAGGGGGGTGAAATTTATAAATTCGACAGTTCATTGGCACAATTAAATAAAATCGGTGAACTCGGGTTCAATCCCAAATCTGTAATAGTTAAGGGTGATTCATTAATTGTTGCTCATCTTAAAACGAGCAGAATAGCATCTATTTTTAATCCATATTTACCTGCTAATGCCAATAGAATAGCTTTGTGGAGAGCCGGAATTAATATGTTCCTTGATCATCCAATTTTGGGTGTCGGAGATATTGATCTTGCTAAACTGTATCGTCAATACAAGCGCCCCGAGGATAAGGAGATTCAAGGTCATCTGCATAACAACTACTTCCATTTTATTGCTATCGGTGGTGTAGTCGGATTTGTTTCAGTGATGCTTTTGTTGATTAAGATATTTCTGTTCTTACTGAATGTAGTTAAGAAATTTCAACCAGATTCTTTTGAACACACTTTAGCACTTGGTTTTATAGGAGTATTTGTTTCTTTTATAATTTCCGGATTAACGGAGTGGAATTTCGGAGATCACGAAATCATTACATTTATTTGGTTTGTTGTGGGTATGTCAATATCACTAAAAAGAAGTAAAGAAATTTAAGTTCCTTTGTTCCTTCCTGTTATTGTTTGAATAATTGTTTCAAAAACAATTTCTATATCCAGCCAAAGAGACCAGTTTTCAATATACCAAATATCGTATTCAATTCTTTTTTCAGTCCTCTTCTTTTGAAGTTCGGGATCATCAACATCACCTCTATAACCATGAATTTGTGCCCATCCGGTTATTCCCGGTTTAGCCCTGTTTCTTAATTTAATTATTGAAACCATATCCCGGTACGATTCGTTGAATTCAATTGCATGGGGACGCGGACCTACAATTGACATGTCTCCCAAAAATACATTGATGAATTGGGGGAATTCATCTAAATTAGTTTTTCTAAGGAACTTCCCAATCTTTGTAATTTGCCGGTCTCTTTCATTTACAGAACCTAACCAGCCTTTTCTACTAGCCTCTGTGGTCATGGTCCTAAACTTATACACTTTAAAAATCTTTTCATTTATACCGACTCTGTCCTGAATAAAGAAGACCGGGCCTTTAGATGTAAGCTTGATAAGTATTGCTATAATTGGTAATAACCACCATAGAACAGTAACAAATGCAATAATAGTGATAATCAAATCAAACACTCTTTTGATGAATCTATTTTGAGCTTCTTCCAATGGGCTAACTCTTACGGAGATAATGGGAAAATCCGAGAAAAGGGAGACTTCAAATTTTTTGGAGGCGAATTTCAAATAATCCGGAATTATGTAGCATCTTACGGCGTTAATATCGCATACGTTCATTATTTGATCAATAAACTGAGATTCGGAAAATTTTACAGCGATAACGATATCAGTAATCCCATTTTTATTGATTACTCTGTCTAAATCGGTAACACAACCTAATATTTCATCTCCTTCTTTTTCATCGATTGTTATATAACCTTTAAAATTATATCCGAATTCGGGATTCCTTTCTAACAATTGTCTGAAGTTATGGGCAATCTCGTTATGTCCGATTATAGCCAAACTCCTTGCGAATTCTTTCCTCCGACGAAGTAGTAATTTTTGAAAAAGAAAATGCTTGGCAGACAGAAGGAAAAGAATTAGCACCCCATAGAAAATTATAAAATTTCTTGTGAAGAGTAATTCTTTTGAAAAGAATATAAATAAAACTGCAAATAAAATTTGAGTGATGACATTTTTTATAAGAATAATTATTGTAGTTGAATATAACCGCACCGATGAATCATCATAAAGATTTGTCAGCTTTGATGAAAAATACCAAATGATATTTGAGAAGATTAATAGAATAAATAGATTACTTTTGGCCAAAAATAGTTCGAGCGATTGAGCTAATATCCCCGCCAGAAAAAAGGAAAGAGAGATTATTAAAAAATCAGTAAATAATCTTAACGTATATAATGATCGCTTATTTATTAACATGACTAACCGAAAAATTTATCATATTTTTCTTCGATGTATTGTTTGATTGAACTTTCAAAATTTTCTCTCGAAAACTTTTGCGCATATTTTGAAATATCGTTCGAGTCAAAACTATCAATATTGGATAAATATTCGCTCACTGTATTGGCTACTGCATTTGTTGATTGCTCATTAAAGAGTAAACCCATTCCGGGTTGAACAATTTCAGATGCACCACCGACATTATATGCTATTACGGGAGTACCTGCAGCAAGGGCTTCAACCATCGTTATTCCAAAGTCTTCTTCGCCTGCAAAAATAAAGCCTTTTGCTTTTGCCATATATTCAACCAGTTTTGAATATTCTTGCCGGGGTAATACTTCAACATTTTTACCCGCTAGTTTTTTGATTTTTTCCTTGTCAGGTCCTTCGCCAATAACTACCAATCTTTCTTCGGGTAATTTTTGGAATGCTTCAACGATCATATCGATTTTTTTATATGGTACGAAACGACTTGCGGTTAAAAAATAATTTTCTTTGTTGCTGTTCGCTTTTATTTTATGTGTATCCACCGGAGGATGAATAACATCGGCATCTTTGTTGTATATCTTCTTGATTCGTTTGGCAACATGATTTGAATTTGCAATAAAATAATCGACTCTGTTGGATGAAATATAATCCCACATCCTTATTTTATGCAAAGTCCATCTCACGTATATTCCTTTCAAACCTCCGTGAATATTAAGGTCGTTTAAATATTGGTGATATAAATCCCAAGCATAACGAATCGGTGTGTGACAATAAGATATATGCAGTTGATTACTGTTGGATAAAACTCCGTGAGCAACCGAATGTGAGCTTGACAAGATTACTTCGTGTGCGGAAATGTCCAATTGCTCAACAGCAATAGGGAACAATGGTAAATAAATTCTGTGATGATTTTTTGAGAAGGGCAACCTCTGAATAAAACTTGTAGTTGCCTTCTTTCCCTTTGTAATTATATTTCTTTCTTCATCCGATAAAAAATCAACTAATGAATATATTGGTGCTTCCGGAAACAGACTCGTGAATGATTCGACACATTTTTCAGAACCGTAATAATTAACTAGCCATTCATGTACAATTGCTAAATTCATAATTTTCGCTTTAAATAATTAAATCATTTATTACTGAAATTAAACTTTTTGCAGATCTTTCCCAAGAAAATCGGGTTATGTTTTTATATCCCTTTTCTATTAACTTTATTTTTTCTTCATGATGGTCCAAAAGAAATTTTATTCCGTTAGAGATTTCGTTTGGATTATTCGGATCAACCATAATTGCTGCTTTGCCACATACTTCAGGTAAACTGGCTTTGTTCGAACAAATAACCGGACAACCGTGTTTCATCGCTTCCAGTGGAGGTATCCCAAAGCCTTCGTACAGAGAGGGAAAAACAAATACTTCAGCATTCATATAGAGGGAGCTCAATTCTTCGTCGTTAGCGTGGCCGAAAAAAATGATTCTTTCATCATCTATTGACTTTATTGATTGGTTAAATATCTTATTAGAGGCGCCAACTATTACTAATTTAATATCTTCCCTGTTTAGAAGTTTGAAGGCTTCAATTAGCTTTTCTAAATTTTTTCTCGGGTCCAAAGAGGAAACCGTTAGAATATACTTGCCATCTATCAAATTATCCAGTTTAGTGCCTGCAGAGTGATTTACAGCATTATAAATAACTTCTATCTTGTCTTTGGGAATATTCAAGAATTGTACAATCTCATTTGCGGAAAATTCACTGACTGTAATAATTTTTTTAGAATTTGATGCTGAGATTCCGGTAAATGTCCTGTAAAATAATGAGTAGGACTTTGAGAACCACTCCGGATGCCTTAAAAATGAAACATCGTGGATAGTTATTAATTTATTACGATAAAAAATTGGACCAAGTCCATTGTAATTAAATAATAGTGGAGAGCCTATTCTTTTAAGATAAATAGGCAATTCGATTTGTTCCCAAAGATGTGAAGAAAAACGGCCAATGATTTTTGCTTCCAGTTCTTCAGCCAATTCATGATGTATTATATTCGGGGGAGACAAGCATATTAAATTTGTCGTTTTTTTTAATTGCTTAGTTATCTCAATCCCAAATCTCTGCACACCGGTAACAGGTTGAGTCAAGAAACGGGCGTTTATATATAATGTATCATTTTTCACTCGGCAAACCCAGTTTGTTGACTATTGTATAATACTGATTTTCCCAATCGAATTGTTTTGCATATTCCCTTAAGCTTTCTTTATTTATCTCGCTCTCTAACAATTTTGTCAGTAATTTCTTGAATTCCTCATAATTATTGTAAAGATGAGCAACTGAATTATCTTCTTTCAGGTGTTCCCATTCCACTGAGATTGTCGGTATGCCGGCAGCGGAGTATTGATAAAGTTTTAAAGGATTAATTGAATTAACCAGATCCGCATAATCTTTTTTATTAAATGGTATAATACCTATTTGAGAATATTGCATGTAACTTGGAATGGTTTCGTATTTTCTTGTACCAAGAACATAGATATTCTTCAATTTATGAAGTTTTTCTTTAGCTAATCTATCATTACCGATTAGAACAAAGCTGACATCCGGGAATTCTTTTGCTGCTCTGTTTATCAAATCAAAATCGAACCAAAAATCAATAGCCCCAACATATAACACTCTTGGAGAAGGGATGTTGTTGAATTCCTCCGGAATTAGTATATCTTCTCTGGCAAAATGTTTATAATCTACTCCGTTTTTTAAAATAAAATAATTTTTAGGATTAAGCGATTCAATATAATCGGTAAGTTGTGCAGAAGGATAAGCAACGGCATCAACATGGCTGCAGATATTCTTTTCCAGTTTAATTATTCTTTCTTCGGATATTTTGGCGAATCCCGCATTTTTATCTGCCATCCTAAACAATGAGTGATCATATTTTATTTTGTTTAATAGACATCCTTGATAAACACTATCGATATATAAAAAATCAACTTTATCAAAGCCGTTTTGAGATAAAATACTGTCTATTGACGGGATGCAAAATTTATCCCAGTTTTGTATGAAAAAATCAAAATTAACGAATGGCGATTGAGTCGGCGGAGTTAATGTAAAGGGAATATATGTAAACAAATTTTCATCGAAAAATTTCCCTTTTGCCTTCCAAATTTCTTTTCTTGCTTTAATATCTTCCGAATTAGACAGCATTACGTGGAAAGGGGAGATTGGATCGGAAATGAATGCCGTATGCCATCCGTGTTTTAAAAATTGCTTGGCTAATTCATGAGTCCCCACTTGAAAGGGAGTAGTCCAATAATTGTTCGCTATAAACAGAGCTTTTTTCATCGAACTATTTTTTCAGGATAAAAAATTTATGATAAGGATTATCTCTTAGCGTATAATGATTTTCAACAGTAAAGAATTTTTGCATATGCTGTAAGACTTTTTTTAATCCATAACCTTTTTTCCCAATTTCCCAATAGTGTAATCCGTCGAATTTATGTTTTATATAAAATTTGGGAATCAGAATTTGAATAAATATATCGTTTATTATTGGAAAGAAAAAACGAAAAGTAAATCTGTGATTAGCGTAAGGCAGACTGATAATTACTTTATTGTTTGTGACTCTGGCTAATTCCGACAATAAATTGTCAAATTTATCAAACGGCAGATGTTCAAGTACTTGGAAACAGGTTACTAATTCGAAAGAATTATCTTTGAAAGGAAGTAAATTTACATCTCCAACAACTTCAGGCTTTAAATTAATATCGTAATCAAATCCCGTTACTTTCACTTCATCGGGAATAAGCTTCTCAATTATTCTTCCACCAACTCCAATATTGAGCATGTTTTTGGGCTGAAGTTGGTGAATTAACTTTAATTGGTGGTAATATGAAAGGAACTGCTCTTCAGTTCCATAATCGGTAAAATTATAGAAGCTATGATCTACTTGAATTTTCAAATTTGTCCTTTTAATTTATTAAAAAGCATTATAAAGAGTGTTAATTTACTTATAATCGAAACAAACAATAAAACAACAACGCCGGCAATAAAACCATACAAGTTCACAAAGTAAATAGCGAATGCAACGTTCAATATTCCGAAGGGGATGGTAATTAAACTTAATCTGGCGTTACCTGTTCCAATTACGAAAGGTTGTGCAAGTCCGGCAGATATAAGCACTAACGGTAGGTGTAAAAGTAGCAAGTTAAACATCTTAATGAAATCCGGTGTGTTGTATCTCGGTAAAAAAAACTCCAATACGGTTGGAAAAGCAAAATATAAAACAACAGAGGCAACACAACCCAACAGTAAAATGCTAAAAGTGATTTTGTTTAATAATTTATAAATCAATTTATAGTTATTTTCTGCATAGAGCTTGGTTATTTTTGGCGCTATAACTTGACCAAATATTATGATCCCAATTGTTATAAGCATGAACACCTTGTCGATCATTTCGTAATAACCGGCTTGAGTGAAAAAGCCATACTTTCCTAAAATTATCACCAAGGCTTTAGAATAGAGAAAATGTCCCAGACTGGCAACACCGATCAATATACTGTATCTATAAATTTCTTTGAATATATTGATATCAAATTTAAATATATGATTGTTGTAGCT
>CAZULK010000057.1:0-15407 GCA_964621225.1 uncultured Melioribacteraceae bacterium
GACTAATCCAAGCAAACCGAATAATCTTTTGCTTTCATATTGAATTCTATAATTTTTCTGAGCCGGTTTAATTGAAATGATCAACATAATCAAAAAGGCTGCACACATAGATATTCCAGAACCTAAATAACCGTAGATGGGAACAATAAGAAGATTCAATAGAATATTTATTATCGCAGCACTTATTATTATAATGGCATTAGTCACGGTTCTTTTGGAAAAATGAAAAGATAAAGAAATATTATACTGCATTCCCCTGAACACAAAAGCCATGGCAATGAAAGGGATTACCTTATATGCGGGAAGATAATCAACGCTTTTAGAGAAAAGAATAAGAATCTCCTTGCCAAAGAATGAAAGAAACAGAGCAGAAAATAATAGGGCTGCTGTATAGTAGGTCATTACCTTGGAAAATAATTTTGGGGCATCGGGATTTTTCAAATACTTAAAAGTAAACGGTAAATAACCCAATGAAAAAGATTGTATTAAAAACATATTGATCACGGCAGCAATTTTATAACCCAGCGAATATATACCCACTTCGGATTCGCCGTAGAAGTGCTGGAGTATGAACCTATCGCTGAACGTTAAGGCGATAGAAGATAATGCAGCAAATACGAGGGGAAAGCCATAAGCGAACATTTCTTTTAATAATTGAGTTTTTAACTTCGTTACAATGTTTTTTAACGTAAAGGGTAATGTTGATAAAAACAAAAATATTTCGCCTATCGCCAAACTCAACACCACTCCCATAACTCCCAAATTGGCATAGGCAACAAAATAGATATTTAATCCAAGTATGATAGTCAACTTGAAAACATTTATTATAGTATAAAAGCCGGCTTTTTGTCTATGTCTTAAAAGGTTAAGTGGATGACGATTTATTACGTTCATTGAAGAGGCAAAGAACATTACTTTAATGTAGTCCGTATATTCAGCATTACCGAATAATAGCATCGATACTTTTTCTGAGAGTATGAACCCTACGGCAAACAATGAGACGGCAATAATGATAAGTGTAAAATAAACAGTAAATATTACTGATTTCTCCTCACGTTCTTGTGAAATTTCGGAACACCAGCGAAGCATTGCGGTGGGTAGATTAAATGTAAAAATGGCAATCAGTATTTGATTAATTACTTCCAGCAATGCCAAAATACCATATTCCGCCGTTGTTAAATATCCGGTATATAAGGGGAGCAATACAAAACCGACGAGTTTTGTGGAAATATTCCCCAAGCTATAAATAGCAGTTTGATTAAATACTGTTTTTAGTTGATCTTTCAATTTCTACCTTATTAGCTTATTGATTGTGTCAACTACATTTTGCTCCGGATTTTCGGCATAAAATCTTCCACTTTGTTCATTCAGCTCTCTTTTGATTTTGTCATAATTGTTTTTTATTTCTTCAACTTTATTAATAAAATCACCCGGATCTTTTGCCATGAATATAGTTTTATTATCAACAAAATCTTTTACTACATGGGAATATCCTTCGACATGAATCAAGAGAGTCGGTTTTGATAGATAATGCGCTTCCATAAAAGAAGTTGAATAAGCTGTTGAATGCAGAAATGATTCCCTCATCAACTCCAGAGAACTGGTTCTGGAATCATCTATCAATATTATATTTTTTTTCTTAATCATTTCCTTATAAAATGATTTTGTATCTTGCTCCAAAGGGTGTGTTTTATATACTATCTTTATCCCTTCTCCAAGTTTATCGGAAACACTTAAAACAAAATCTTTTAATTTATCTCTAATAGACCACTGTGATGTAATCAAAATAAAATCTTTCGGCATGGATGTTTTTGCTGCCACATTATTTGAACTTTTTGCAAGTCCAACAGAACCCACACTTATTGCTTGACCATTCTCTAATATTTTGGTTTTATTTTGTAGGAGATCAGTGAAATAATTACCATAAGTAAGAATATAATCGGGAAATAACTTATCTGAGGATATCTGTCTGTAAATATATCCCGGATGATCTTTCCTGATGAATCCATGCTGGAGTTCGACTGTAGTGATGTTATTTAACTTTGCTGCATATACAAATGCCATATTAGAATAGTTATACGCGTTTATCAATAAAAGAATTTGAGGACGTGTTTTTTCCAATAAATTACTGTAATTATTCTTGAGTGCAAAAAAACGGGAAATTTTCTCGGCCGCAAAATCATAAAAATTTTCATCTGTACCTATGAAGTCAACTATTTCTTTTAGCTTGGGAATAGATTTTAGATTATACCTATTTTTGTTTAGTTTGGCTTTTAAAAGTGCCTTCATAATTTCTAAGTCAGGATAATAAAGGGGAACATTTACTTGCGAATAATGAAGTTTTCCTGCCTCACCCGGCTTTTCATAAGTAAGTAAATTATAATCCGGAAACAGCTCATATAAATAGTCTGTGTAAATTGATTCGTAAAAACCAGTGCTTTCATTAAATCTTCTTGAATTTGAACTATCAACTATTAGAATATCCAACTTCTTGAGGCTCTTGTTTTTAACTTTCCAAATCAGTGAAGATAGAGCCTTATTAATAAGGGATTGCTTCCGGTGGTGGCCTATCGTCGATTTGTTATCAGACAATTCGTAAACGAAAAGATTTTGCTTGATAATTGGATAGATCCAGATTCCATTTATGTATAAATCCGAAAGGTCGAATTTTTCTTCAATATCTAACAAACGTTCAAATTTATTCATAATTTAATGCGGCAATCAATTTGCTTAAATCTTTGAATTTGGTCATTCTAAATGTTGCTTTAGTTCGATATCCCAAATAATTATTATACTCCACGGCTTTAATTCCTAATCCCTCCGCTCCATCAATCTCTTCTTTATCGTGCCCAACAAACAATACTTGATTCGTATGTAGATTAAATTCCAATAATGCTAATCTGAAAATTTCCGGATCGGGTTTGGTAAGACCAAACTCTTTTGAAGAAAATACCCGTTCAATAAAATCATTTATTTCAAACTTTTCTAAAATATTTTTTCGAATACCCGCTTCCCCTTGTTCATTATCCGTAATGACTATATTTGATATACCGTTTAGTTGAAGTACTTTCAATGTTTCTGCCACACCATCATAAAGTTCTCTGTTTTCTTCGAAGAATAGTTTCATTCTGAAAGATTCCTCTTTGAAAACTTTTGCATTTGGAACTTCAAGTTCAGTTAAAAAATTATCATAAGCTTCTTCGTACTTTAATTTATCTTGATAAACGGGAAGCAATATACTTTCGTAATATTCGTAAAAGTCCTTGAAGCTTCCATTAAATAAATTCATTGCTGAAAGTTTTTCGTACATCCATTTTCTCCAAAGATGAGCTTCGAAGAAAATATCCCCCATATCATAAAACACGGCTTTTATCATTCGAAGAGATCCTCGGAAAGAAGTGAATATTCATCAATTTCTTGCTTGGCAATTTTACCCAAAATTTTTTCTTTCTCTTTCCAACTCATTCCTCCGCCGGGAGAAAGCATTATCAAATCATCTTCTGTAATTCTTTCCCCTTTTGCAATTTTTCGTTTTGTACATAAGGATCTCTCCAGTTTTATTCTGAATTTTTCCACGTCAGAATTTATTTCTTTTTTAAAATCCCCCAGCGCTTTTTCCATATTCCTAATGTCTCTTACCATTCGCCACAGACCTTCGGGTTCAAGAGCGCTCCTATGATCACTGCCCTTCAATGTGTGGCTGATCGTGATATGTTTCTCTATAAATTCGGCGCCTAATGCTAATGCAACAGCCGGAGCCACAATTCCAATTGAATGATCACTATATCCAACCGGAAACGGATATCTATCTTTCATGAATTTGATTGATCGAAGATTTAAATTTTCATATTCAGCGGGATATTGAGAAATGCAGTGAAGTAATACTATGTTTTCATGATATTTTGTTATTACATCCAATGCTTCATCTATTTCTTTTAATCCACCCATCCCCGTGGAAAGAATTACCGGAATACCGGTTTTACCTATTTCATTCAATAGCGGAATATTTGTCAAATCTCTTGAGGCTACTTTGATATATTTAAGTTTTATCTTTTCTGCTAACTTTACTGCTTTAGGAGAAGTTAACGTTTCAATAAAGTCAAGACCTTTCTCAGTTGCGTAGTTAAAAAGTTGAATATGCTGATCGTAACTAAGCTCCAATTTTTCTCTGTGCTCTCCGTATGTTTTTCCGAATGCATTAGGTGAATCGTAAATTTTATTTGCAGCTTCTTTTGTAAGTTCTTCGCTTAAGTCTCTCTTGGTAAACTTGATAGCATCAACTCCCGGCAGTTCTATATTGTTGAATTTATCGAAGATTGGCATGGCTGCCATGTCAATAAGTTTTTTAGCCAAATCCATGCTTCCGTTATGATTTTGACCGGCTTCCGCTATGATGTAAACATGATTTTTATTTTGCATTTCTCTCAATACTCTCCTTCATTTTTGCTGTATATTCCGGGTGTTTCTCCAATACGGAAACTACTTCTTTGAAATTGAAATTTATACCGTTTAATTCGCTTAAAATTCTTTTTACCAACGAAAGATCTTCTTCAGTATCGAACGTCAATCTCATAGTTTTATCCCTCAAACTCGAATCCATTTCAATAAACTCCGTATTAAAATTCCCCGATTTGTAAAGTACGGGAGTAACGTGCTGTCGGTAATAATCATTGTCGACAAATTTATCCGCATTCAAAAAGGATTCCGTTTTTATCAACTCGGCAAACAATCCGTAATGAGTAAGAATCGATGGCGTTCCGTCAAAGTCCTTATGACTGAAATAATCGTGCGAATCGTCTCCGTGTAGAATAATATTCGATAGATCATCAAGAAATTCCGGCTCTATAAACGGATTGTCGCTGCATATTCTGAAAAAGTAATCGGGTCTTAAAGAAACAGATTCAAGATAATCTTTGAAGCGTTTATAAACGTTTTCCTCGTCACCTCTGAAATAAAGGATTTGCTTACTCTCGAGGTATTCCACAAGTTTGTCATCTTTCCGGTTATTTGTTGTTAGTACAACAACATTAAATTTATCGGTATAATTCGCTTGCATCACTCGTTGATATACAACGTCAATAAGCGTATTATCCATATAAATCTTTTCCAATGCCTTACCGGGATATCTTGTCGATCCCATTCTGGCTTGTATTAGAAAACTAAAATTCATTTTTCACCTTTCATTAAAATTAAATTCGGTTCATTCATAAATTTGTCTTTTAGAGTTTTGAACTCTTCCGAAGTAAGCAAAAGAATTGAAATTTTTCTATCGATTAATTTCTCGGTTTTCTTTCTTACTCTTTCCAACTCGGCTTTGTTAATATCATTCCCAACCACAACCATTTCTATCAAACCGGAATCGTGGCCTTGTGCATAATCCCCGCGTATAAAAGCAATATCTATTTTACCCAATTTATTGAGAATATTTGATATCACTTTTTCTATGCCAGTGGATTTTAATACGATATTTCTGATTTCGTTGAAAAGCGGATGTTTAACGTTGGCTTTGTATAACTTGTTTCGCCCTTTAGTTTCGGTATCCAGAATGTCCGCTTCCACCAGACGGTTTAATTCAACCCTAATTCCATTGGTCGATTCGCCAAACTCATTTGCCAACTGACGCAGATAAGCTTGGTTGCCCGGATTGAGGAAAAACTTCAGCAGAAGCTTGATTCTTACTTCGGATGTAATTATTGATTTTAACATTTTGAGTAATAATTTTACTCAAAATTAATCCATCCGTAGTAAAATGTCAAGCTTTTCTCTTCTTGAATTCAAAGTAAAAAGGTATTGCAAGCAACAATAATGTAATTATGTTGCCCGCCCAAACCAAAGTTATGCTGGTGAAATAGAGCGACGGCTCGAACTCGAACTTAATATTATGTTTGCCCGGAGAAACATAAATTCCCCTTATTAAATGATTCACTTGAATTATGTCCGTCTGTTCTCCGTCAACATATGCATTCCAGCCTTTGGGATAAAATGTTTCGGCAAGAACGAGGAATTGCTTTGAATCCGAATCGCTTTCCAATTGTATTCTGTTAGGTTGATAATCCTTCAATTGAACCCTTCCTTCACCGGTAAATGATTCGTCAGCGGCAACTTTCGCATCTGCTGTAAATGCTGTTATAGAAGGATCGAAAGAAGGATTGTTCATAGCCAGAACAACATCTTCTCTTGTTTTTAACTTTCTTAATTCTTTTACAAACCAAGCCCGTTTGAATGCGGAATTATTCAAGTAAAGTAAATCTTTTCTTGTTTTATCTTGAGCAATGAGTTGCAATCCGCTGTCCGGTAAAGCTTGTTGGGAAATAACATATTTTCCACCCAACATGTTAACAACATTCCAATTTACTCCCGAAGGAGAATTCCCCTTATACAAATTATGTTCTACAATATCCTGTATCAACTGCAACTTTATTGCACTGTAGCCCGATATTAAAGGATAAAAATAAGCATAGTGGTTACTGGTGAAATCCCTTCCCAATACTATCGCCCTGTATTTATCCTTTTCCTGTGCCAATACATTTGTTATATCGGAATGCCTGAATTCCGATTGTTCCAGAAGATCCGGGTTCTGCAAATTCATTTGTTTGTAGGCTCTGTTCGAAGTTGTAAACAATTCGATTGAACTAAGCAGTAGAATTGCTATGATAAAATGCTCTTTCTTAAGTTTTTTGAAAATGAAGCCAATTACTGCACCGAATGTCAATATCGCAAATATCAACACTCTTTGCGTATCTGCCATTAAGAATTCTTTTCTGATATCTTTTATCACTTGTAAAGTATTTGCATCGTAAGCTCTTAATTCGTTTGCAGTAACGTACGCATATGAATCACTCATTAACATTATAGCTAACATGAGGACAATTCCACTGCCGAATATTCCCATTACAAGTTTGTAGTCCGATTCTTTCACTTCTTCTATTAAAGCTTTTATTCCGTATGCCGCAAGAATGATCATGGCAATAAATGTAATGTTCACAATCATTGCCGGTGCGCGGAATTTCGAGAAATAGGGGAGGTAATAAAAGAAGAGTTCATAAAGCGTTAAAAAGTGTCGCCCGAATGAAAGGAGAATCGAAAACAAAACAAAAATAGTGAGGGATAACACAAATGTATTCTTTCTGTAATATATTGCGCCCAGCAATGCGAACATAAACAAGATCAATCCCATTGTAGCATAGTTTCCGTTAAATGGTTTATCTCCCCAATAGCCCGGGACTTGCCTTCCTTTCAATTGTGAATATTTATCACCGTCGTAAATTTCACCTTGCAAACCGCCACGGAAACGGGGGACAAAGAAGCCAAGCAGTTCATTCGGACTGAATGACCATTGAGTTGCATATTCAAGGCTGACTCCGCCAGCTTTTTGTGCAGTCTCTGCTTGCTTACCTATTTTAACCGGGTTTCCCCCACGGGTTGTATACTTTGCATATTCATTTGTGGTAAACAAAGGTTGGGCGGCTGTCATAAATACAAGAATCAATGCAACAGCAAATTTTAAAATCAAGTCTCCGAATTCTTTATACTTCTTCTCTACAATTAACAATACGGTCGGATAGATATAAAGGAAAAACAACACAAGAATTCCATAAAACACAATTTGGAAATGGTGTGTTCTGCTTAACCACGCAAAGCAAAAGGCAAAAGCTCCGGCTCCAAACCAATTTCTTTTTTCGAACAGATATGTAAAGCTCAACCAAAACCAAGGAAGTGACATGATTGCGCGAAGTTTGGAATTATGTCCTTCTCCAATGAGAGATTGCCAATCGGGCAGCAAGACGAATGCAACCGCAGCTATTATTGCAATATACCAAGGCAATTTTTTGTACCGGAGGAAAAAGTAGAGTCCCAATCCTCCGATTAAGAGTTGCCAAAATACCCAATAGAATATTTTACCCAACATCGTGAGAATAGTATCGATATGTATAATCTTTGGAGTGATGCGGGAATAAATCGGTTCACCAACAAAAATGTTAGGGTTCCAAAGAACTTGCTCGCCATGTTCTTCCATCCATTCAACCCAAAGATGGGTTTGACCTTTCGATGCTAAGTAGTCGTTGCCAACCGGTTCAACATTTTTTAATTCGAACGGAAGAAAGAAATATAGTAGAGGTATCAATAAAATTATAACGGCAATGATATTCTTTTTCGATTCTCCCAGATTATCTAAAAAAGAGATTGTGTTTTCGGCAGTTTTTTTTACTTTTCCTTTAGACATAATAGCTCTATTCAAATTTTGTTGAACTCAATTAACTATAATTTTAACATCAATATAAGAATAATATATTTTAAGATTCGAATGCTTTCAGCGCAGAAACAATTTTTTCTCCCGCCTTGCCGTCTCCAAAGTGATTTTGTCTTTCACCGGTTACTTCACTTCTTACGGCATCAATAATTTTTTGTTTGTCCGCACCAACTATGGTATTCCAATTATCATGCAAAGTTTCAATCCATTCGGTTTCGGTTCGCATTGTTATACATTGCTTTCCAAGGAAATATGCTTCCTTTTGCAGTCCACCGCTATCGGTTAATACTTTCAGACTGTTCTTCATAAGCAAAATAATTTTAAGGTAAGGTACCGGCTCAATTATTTTTACATTATCGTTGAACTTGATACCATCGAGCTTGCTTTGTGTTCTGGGATGAAGCGGCACTATTACGGGATAATCCATTTCCGAAAATGCCGCAAATATATTTTGTAAATTTTCTTTTACGTCAGTGTTTTGAGGTCTATGTATAGTGGCAACATAAAATTTATCAAGCTCGGTAATTTCATCTAACTTGTATTTTGATTCTGCAAGTTTTTCATAATATAAAATTGAATCGTACATCACGTCGCCGGAGTTTACGACATTTTGAACAATGCCTTCTTTGGCAAGAAGATTAACCGCATTTTGAGTGGGAGCGAACAACAAGTTCGAAATTCTATCTGTTGTAATTCTGTTTATCTCTTCCGGCATCAAACGGTTAAAACTTCTTAATCCGGCTTCCACGTGTGCAATCTTAAGATGAAGTTTTGCCGCAGCCAACGATGCTGCGATTGTTGAGTTTGTATCTCCGTATACAAGAACCCAATCGGGTTTCAGTTCATTAAATATTTTTTCGCTTCGAATCATTATCTCGGCGGTTTGAACGGCATGGGATGCAGATCCAACCTCGAGATTGTAATCCGGTTTTGGAATTTCAAGTTCGTCAAAAAATACCTTCGACATATTTTCATCATAATGTTGACCCGTGTGGACAACAACTTCGTCAACACCTTCGGTCTTTGCAATTACTTTATTTACAACTGCAGCCTTAATGAACTGGGGACGCGCCCCGACAACTGAACAAACTATCATTTAGTCATTTCCTCGAATATCTCAACTAATTTTTGGGTTAAATTTCTTCTGGAATATTTATCGACAATAAATTTGAATGTGTTTACACCGGTTTCCCATTCGATAAATAATTTCTTCAATAGGTTGTATGCGCCTTCGTCATCTTTATAACCAACCATTTCGCCGGCACCGGTTTCTTGGATTATCTTGTTTGCATCCCCGTCAAGAGGTCCTATTGCAAATATCGGTTTCCGGCAACCTAAATATTCAAACATCTTGCCGGTAAGAAACCCTTTGTTATCCGGAACGTTATCCACTATCAACAGCAGAGCATCGGACGATTGCAATATTTTAGTGGATTCGGAATGGGGAACAAATCCGGTAATCTCGAAAAGGTCTTCAATATTTAATTTTTTGATTTCATCATAAAATTCAGGACAAAATCTTCCGGCAAATTTCAAACGTACATTCAATTCATCATCTTTTGCCTTAAGCAGTGCCTTTAACAATGGATAGGGAACTCTGTCCTTGGAAATTGTTCCGGTATATGCAATTGTAAATGATTTGTTCTTCGGAAATTCTTCTGCATAAAAATCATCTTCGTCGAAACCATTAGGTATCACAACCGATTTTTCGCTACCGGCTTTGGAATTAAATAATTTGGCCATCTCATCGCTGATGGTTGTGATAACATTGGCTTTTCGCATACATTGTTTTTCCAAATAAGAATCGAGTGTTACCGTAATTTTACTTCTTTTCAAACTTTGATAATAAACAATTTCCAACCAAGGATCTCTAAAATCGGATACCCATTTTAGTCCGGTTTTCTGGGAAAGTTTTCTTCCTATCATAGCAACTGTTGGCGGGGGAGCCGACGAAAAAATAATATCGATATTCTCTTTTTCAATTATCTCCAAACCCTTTTTAACTGCGCTGTGAAGCCATCCGATTTTTGCATCGGGAATGAACAAATTTGCTCTCACCCATTTTGCAAATTTCTCCTTGAATGAAACATCCTTCTTTATCAATACATCGTTCGGAATGTTTTCGTCTGTTTTTCCGGTAAACTTTTTATATAAATCAAACGGTTCGAATCCTTTGGAGCGGTAAACCTTGCATTGTTTACTAACATCATTTATTAAAGACTCATCGTAAATCGGTGCATCGGGTTTTTCCACTGTAAGTACGATCGGTTCCCACCCAAATTCCGGTAAATATTTAGTGAATTTCAAAACCCTTTGCACTCCGGGTCCTCCGGCCGGAGGCCAATAATATGTTACAATCAGTGCTTTTTTCATTCGTCTGCCGAAACCAATTCTTCTATTTCTTCAACAAATTTACTCCAAGAAAACTTATTCAACTCAGATTTAATGTTTTCTCTCATTTTTAACTGATCAGCCTCGGAATAAAATTTTTCTATCGCATCTGCAAAGGCTTGCGGTGAATTTGGCTCCACAACATAACCGTTGTAACCATCTTTAATTATTTCTCCCAATCCGCCAACATCCGTAGCCACAACCGGTTTAAGAAAATTGTTCGCAATTTGAACTATTCCGCTTTGGGTTGCACTTTTGTATGGCAAAGCAACAAAATCAGCTGCCGAAAAATAATATTTAACATCCGAAGTCGGAATAAAATCACTAAAGAGTTTTACATACTTCTCGATGCCCAGCTCAGAGATTAAATCAATATATTTCTTTTCATCAGAATAAAACTCGCCCGCAACAACCAGTTGGTATTCTTCCTTATTATTAAGAAGGGAAAAGGCTTTCAACAAAACATCCAGTCCTTTGTATTCCCTGATAAATCCGAAGAATAGAATTGTTTTCTTATTTTCCAAATTTAACTTCCCTAAAGCTTTTTCCTTTTCTACCGGGTCACCGAAATTGGAATAGACCGGATGAAAAAGCAACTTCGATTTCGCCCCGGGTTTTATTTTTTGCAAATCCCGTTCAACTGAATCGGACATGGTAACAAAGTAATCGACATGTTTAAAGAAATATTTCGTGAAAACAATATCTCCGGGCTTTCGTTCATGCGGAATTACATTATCACAAATTACTACTATTTTAGTTTTGTTATTTTTCTTGACTATCTTGGAAATGGTCCCGAAGCAAGGCCCGAAAAAGGGCATCCAGTATTTAAGCACCAAAAGGTCGGGAGCTTCGCTCTTAATCTTTTTGCCTACTTTCCTCCAATTTAAAGGATTTATTGAATCAACCAGAACTTCGGAAGGAATAACTTCGGTTGCTTCATCATTGGTTAGCTGTGTTTTACCGGGGAAAAGCAATTCGGGATATTGCCGTTTAAATGTAATTACATTAACCTCGTGACGGGTTGAAAATTCTTTATACAAAAGACCGTTAAAGTGTGCAATTCCCCCTCTTAACGGATAAGCCGTAGAAAGAATCGTTATTTTCATACGGGAAGTAATTTTTGAATTGTTTCGAAAACATTTTTTGGATAAAGAGATTCCATGCATCTGTATTCATCGTTAATACACTTTCCGCTGAAGAAGCACTTACACTCTTTTTCCGGCTGAATTATTTCGCCCAATCCGAACAGCTCAAATTCGTTGGGATTAAAAATATTGTTGAACAGAACAATTTTTTTCTCCAATGCAAGAGTGATGTGCATTGCCATTGTTACCGCCGTAACAACCAAATCACAATGGTCAACGAGATTGATGAATTTTTCCAATGTAAAGAATCCCGGATACTCGGCGCCAGATTTTTCAGCGAGCTCTTTGTTTTTTGAGTCTTCTTGTTCTCCGCCCAAAAGAATTACGTGGTAACCAGATTCAATTAAATTTTTAGCGAGTTCAACCCAATATTCATTTGGCCAAAGTCGCGAAGTCCATCTTCCTCCGCAACCAGTATTCAGTCCGACAATCTTTTTATCTGTAGGGAATTCCCAATCATCATACTCCGGGAAATTATTTAAAACATATTTTTCACCGTTGTATTGGTACCCGCAAATTTCAAATATCTCTTCGAGATAATTCTTTTTGTTCTCTTTGTTTAAATCGTCGAATAAGCCGGTCAAATATTTGTGATAAGCTTTTTCATTTGCTGGTGCGGGCATTCCGTTGTGTAGCTTAAATCCGAGCACTTCGCGGGAATTAACTTGATTTACAACAGCACAAGCATCTGCATCTTTATCAAGATTTATTACCAAATCGAAATCAATTGCCTTAAGCAATGCGATTGAATATGTATCATATTTAAGGACAACGTCCACATCTTCCGGAACAACAGAGGGTGTGTAAGTTATCCAATAAAATTTTGCGGTTGGGAATTCTTTTTTTAATCTCGTGAATAGAGGTGTAGTTCTAATTACGTCTCCGATCGCTCCCAATTTAACTATCAATATTTTTTTATCTGTCTTTTCGTAAACGGGGCAATCGTTTCCGTCGTTTTCAACGCAATGATATCCATTTTCTTTGTGAGGTCTACAAGGAATGTGACCTTTAAAATATCTGCAATCGAACTTAATATCTTTGAATTTCATTGAACTCTATTTCTTTTCCCTAATTGAAATATCCATCTGATCTTTTGAATTATGAACAATCATTTCGCCTAAAAGACCAATTGCAAAAAACTGAACGCCAACTATCATAAGCAATAAACCCAACAATAATAAAGGTCTGTTGCTTAACGGTTGGTTGTGAAATGCCCACAAGTATGTAAGGATTGCATCAATTATAAAACCAACAACAAAAGCCAAAGCTCCCACAAAACCAAATAAATGAAGCGGACGTCGAACGTAACGAGTTGTAAATATTACAGTGATTAAATCCACAAATCCTTTAAAGAATCTGGATATACCGAACTTTGTTTTTCCGTATCTTCTTCTGTGATGTTTAACCGGTATTTCCGAAATTCGGAATCCTTTCCATCCTGCAAGAACCGGAATATATCTGTGGAGTTCACCGTGAACGAATATTTCCTTTACAACTTCCGTCCGGTATGCTTTCAATCCACAATTGAAATCGTGAATTTTTATGCCGCTCATCATTCGAGTGACCCAATTAAAAAATTTGGATGAATGTTTTTTGATGAATGGATCATGCCTGACTTTTTTCCAACCGGAAACCAAGTCATATCCTTCTTCCAGTTTAGTCAACAAATTCGGTATTTCCAATGGATCGTCCTGTAAATCGGCATCCATGGTTACGGTTACATCTCCGCTGACCATCTCGAATGCTTCGTGAAGAGCTGCAGATTTACCATAATTTTTCCGGAAACTAATATATCTGATGTTTTGTTCTCTTTTTTGAATTTCTTTAATAACATTTAGTGAATTATCCGTGCTGCCGTCGTCTACGAAAATAACCTCGTAGGGAATTCCCAAAGATTTAACACCTTTTTTTATTTCGTCCATTAGGGGACGGAGGGATTCTTCCTCGTTGTATAAAGGAACAACAACCGATAATTTTTTGAATGAAAATCTTTTTTTCTGATTTTTATTTTTATCTCTGTTGCTTACCCAGCGTGGTCTTCTTTTGTGATAATATCTCTTCTTATTTTGCTGTGTACCTTGATTGGAAGAACTTCCGCCGGTGTTCTTATTTTGATTCTGATTCTGCTCTTTTTCCATAATTTAATTCTTTATTCGAAATACCTTATATTTTTGGTAAAAATTTGAGTTTTTACTTTAAAACGAAACTCAAAATTAACTGAATCACGAGCTAAAATCAATTTGAAAGAAAAGCGGAAATTTATATGGGAAGCATTGTATATTGGACTTTAATTCGATTAGCTGTTTTAATACCGGTGACATGGTATCTTTTGGATACAATCGATTACAAATTTTGGTGGATAATTTCGGTTACGCTTTTCTATTTGGCAATTGTCCATCCGGCAGTGATTCAATACAAAAAATTCAAAGAAGAAGCAGATCCTCTAAAAGATACGATCTGCAATCAATGCAAACATTTTGACCAGACAGCCGCATTATGTATGAAATATGACGAACACCCAACTCCGGAAAATATTCCGTGTGACGGAATTCATTGGGAGCCAATTTGATTTTTCCCCAAAAGACTATCAATCTTTGTTGATAAATCTTCGACGGCGGCTATAAATCTTGGCCCGGGACGGAAATAAAGGTCGGGATCGATATTTATAATCATTCCATTTTTAATAGCAGGTAAATCATTCCATTCGGGATAGATATCAAGAATGTCTGAAGCCGTTCTTACTTTATTTCCGCTTGTAATTATTATCTCCGGTTTAACCTTGTATATTTCCTCCCTGCTGAAAATTGGATAGTTGATTTTGGAAGATGAAGCAATATTTTTAATCCCGTTGAACGCAAGATATTCATTCATAAATGTATTCATACCCGCAAGCATTAAAGGTTTGAAAGAAATTGCGAACATTCCTTTCAAAGAATCCCGTAGAAGAGTTTTCTCTTTTATTGAATTTAATCTGGAATTCCAATTATCATCAATGCTGTCGGCAATCTCTTTCAAATTGAATATTTTAGCAATATCGTACAATGTCTTTTCAATTCCGTGGAAATTTCTTGGGTTGGAAACAAATACATTAAATCCCAATGATTTTAATTTATCGTAAGTCCCTTTTGCATTTCCCTCAACTGTAATGAAAATTAAATCCGGTTTCAAAGTAATTATCTTTTCGTAATCCACGGAAAGCATGTCACCTACTTTTTCAATTTTATTTGCTTCTTCCGGATAATTACAATAGAGGGTATTACCGACTAATTTATTCTGCATGCCTAGTAAATAAATGAATTCCGTGAGATTAGGGGCAAGGGTAATAATGCGGTTATATTCTTTGCCCGTTTCAAATTTATTCCCAAGATCATCCACAATAATGAATTTATCGGAAGATGAGTGCGACTTATGGTCTGCACAGCCGGACCAAAGAATCAGTAGAAAAATGGCAAAAATTTTTTTCATGACATAAGATTGATTTAAGAAAAATAACTCTAAATATACACTAAATTTTGAAATATTTTCCGAAAGATTTATTTTTGCGGTGCACCTATAGCTCAGTTGGTAGAGCATCTGACTCTTAATCAGCAGGTCCGGGGTTCGAGTCCCCGTGGGTGCAC
>CAZULK010000058.1:0-15264 GCA_964621225.1 uncultured Melioribacteraceae bacterium
CAAACACATTCCGGTAACGTAACGGTAGTATCGGAAAGCTGCATGTTGCAGGATAACGACGCTTTAATCACAACAGAAAGAAATTTAGCCTTATGTATTTCAATCGCGGATTGTACCCCGGTTCTATTATACGATAAAAAGAACAAAGTTATCGCAGGAGTTCACTCAGGTTGGAGAGGCACTGAAAAAAGAATATTACACAAAACGTTAATTAAACTGTTCGAAGAATTTAACTCCGAACCACAAAATATTTTTGCTTTTATCGGTCCCTCAATTTGCCAAAAGCATTACGAAGTTGGAGCGGAAGTAGCGGAAAAATTCGATGACAAATATGTAAAAGAAACAGACGGAAAATATTATTTGGATGTAGCCGGTTGTAATTTTGATATGCTGCTGGAATCCGGAATTCCCACTGAAAATATTGAGAAAAGTGATTTGTGTACTTATGAAGAAGATTATCTTCATTCCTACAGACGGGACAGGGATAAAAGCGGTAGAATGTTGGCTGTTATAATGATGAAAGGGGAAGATGAATAACGAATCGTTAAAAATTGGCGGCGGTTATATTTTAATATGCCTCCTTTGGGGCTCCACTTGGCTTGCCATCAGATTGGGACTTGAATCTATTACTCCTTTTATGGCTGCTGGCGTTCGCTTCACACTTGCTTCGGCATTTGTTTTGATGATGATGAAATTCAACGGAATAGAACTGCAGACCGATAAGGAATTTATTCGCATTTATTTTATTCTCGGTTATTTTTCTTTTGTCATTCCCTTCGGATTGGTCTATTGGGCAGAGCAATTTATCCCATCGGGATTGGCTTCAATATTGTTTGGGGTGTTTCCATTCTTTGTAATTATTTTTTCCAGAATGTTCATCCCGGGAGAAAAGGTAGGTGTCTTCAAGTTGATTGGTGTTCTGCTCGGTTTTCTCGGTATTTATGTGATATTTTCTGAGAATTTGGAGATCAAATTTGGTGAATATATTTATGGCATGATTGCCGTTCTTTGCAGCGCCGCTATGCAAGGCGGGATCGCAGTATTTGTTAAATTGAAAGGTAAAAAGCTGAATCCTCTTTCGATGAATTTAATCCCGTTATTCTTAGCCGGACTTTCTTTAATGATAATATCATTTTTGATCGAGCCGGTTTCCGAAATACGCATTGAACTCAAAGGTGTTCTTTCTGTAATTTATTTGGCATTTTTCGGTACATTACTTACATTCACCACATATTATTGGCTGATGAAAAGAATTAACGTTGTTATTCTCTCATTAACGGCATTCATCACTCCGATAATTGCACTCTTCCTCGGTTGGTTAGTAATGGATGAAGAACTCAGCCGTAATGTTCTTTTTGGTTCCGGGATGGTTCTTTTGGGAATATTAATTGCTAACTTTAGAGGTTTGAAAATTTATTTTGAGCAACGCAAACTCGGAAGAACAAAATGAATATTATTAGAATTAAGAACGCCACTTTTTATGCATACCACGGGGCATTGCAGGAGGAGCAGACTATCGGCGGAAAATTTTCCGTTGATGTGGAAATGCATACAGATTTTAGAGAGGCTGCAAAGGATGATGATCTTTCAAAAACCATAAATTATCAAAAAGTTTATGAATTCATGAATAATATTGTGAATAATAAAAAATATTATTTGATTGAAACCTTGGCTACAATTTTGGCAGATGAATTATTAAAGGAATTTGACAAAATAGCAAAAATTATAGTCAGAGTACGGAAGAATAATGTTCCGATCGGAGGTGTGTTGGATTACGTTGAAGCGGAGGTTATAAAAGAAAGAAATGAATAGGGCGTTTTTATGTATCGGTTCTAACGTAGGTGAAAGGAAAGAGAATATTATCCGTTCCCTTCAGCTGTTGAATGAATATGATCAAATAGAAATTAAAAAAGTTTCGTCGATTTATGAAACAAAGCCATACGGTGTGTCGGATCAACCTGAATTTTATAATTTGGCTGTCGAGTTGAATACATCTTATTCCCCGGTTGATTTATTGATGGTGCTGAAAACCACTGAAAATTTGGTGGGAAGAAAACCGACTTCCAAATGGGGCCCAAGGGAAATTGACCTCGATTTGGTTCTTTATGAAAATGAAGTGTTGAATGAGGAAAAATTAAAACTTCCGCATCCCGGGGTTTTCAATCGAGATTTTTTTCTAAAACCACTTTTGGAATTGGATGCCGAGCTGGTAGACCCCGTTCATGCAAAAAAATTGAAAGATTATTTGAAATTGATTGAGACAAATCATATTATAAATAAAATGGAATTTAATCTTAATGAAATTATCGGGAGTTAAAATTGTCTGAGATCAGGTACATTGCAATCGAAGGAGTGATAGGAGCCGGTAAGACTTCATTGGCAAAAAAATTATCAGAAAAATTAAAATCCAAACTGATTCTGGAAGAATTCGAAGAGAATCCTTTTTTGGAAAAATTTTATAACGACAGACGCAGATATGCATTTCAAACACAGATGTTCTTTCTTATCAACAGATTCAAACAACAACAGGCGTTAAATCAGGAAGACCTCTTCGCTGAATATATCGTTTCCGATTACATGTTCGATAAGGATAAAATTTTTGCTTATCTGAATCTTTCCGGTGAAGAATTGAAATTGTACGAATCGATTTTTCCGATGCTGAAAAGAGACTTAAGAAAATATGATCTGGTAATATTTTTGCAATCGCATATCGATCGTTTGATGTACAACATCAAAAAAAGAGGAAGAAGATTCGAAAGAAATATCACACGTAGTTACATCGAAGAATTGAGCGAAGCATATAATAATTTCTTCTTCAAATATAACGACACTCCGTTGTTGATTGTCAATACTTCCGAGATCGATTTTGTGAATAACGAAAGAGATTTCAACGAATTGTTTAATCAAATATTCCGTGAAGACCGCGGCTTCATTGAATATTTTAATCCCGAATCGAGAGGTGCGTTTTGATGAGGTTTTTATTTTTCCTTTTCGTAATTGCTATAGTTTATTATTTCGTGAAAAAGATATTCAAAGGTTTGTTTGGAGTTAGTTCCCAAAGCCGTCCTGTAAACCGGGAAACCGGAGAACAGCGCATTAAAATAAACAAAGAGGATATTGTTGAAGCCGAATTTGAAGAAATTGAGGAAAAGGATAGCGAGAAGTAATGGCAAAGCAGACCTTTTATTCAAAGTTTACGGCAAGATTGATTAAAAGACTCTTTGCAGTAGATGAAATAAAAAATTTTGATATACCCGAACCCAAAAAAATTTTGGTTGTAAGGCAGCACAATCAATTTGGCGATATGCTTGCCAGCGTTTCCTTATTCAGGGCAATCAAAGAAAAATATCCGGACTCACATTTAACGGTTATTGTAAGTCCGCAAAATTATTACGCAATTACAAAGAACGAATTCATAGACAGATATTTTATTTTTGATAAAAAGAAACTTCTGAATCCTTATTATTTCATTAAACTGTTGAGCGTGCTTAGGGGAAATTATGATTTGGGAATTGTGCCGGCTACTGTTTCTATTTCCTACACTTCCTCTTTATTGCTACGTTTGTCGAACTCTGCCGTAAGAGTAGGTCCGGCTTCGTTGAACGGTGCGCAGAACGATTTCTCATATTTCTTCGACAGACGAATTGATCTCGATTGGCGGCGGTATCCCGATACTCACGTTTCCGATTTTGGTCAAGAGATTTTGCGCCCATTGGGAATTTCTACAAATAACTTCAGATCTTCAATTTCCTTTGGAGAAGAAGAAAAGAAAGAAGTGGATAAATTTTTTGAACAAAATAATATCGATTATTCTAAAAGAATTGTCGGGCTACATGTGGGTGCCGGTAAGCCGAAGAATAGATGGTCGTTGGATAAATTCATTAAAGTAATAGAATCACTGAAAGAAGATTTCGATGCTCAATTTGTAATAACCGGAAGTAGAAGCGATAAAAACGAACTCGACTACATTCAGAAAAATCTGAATATTAAAGTTGCATATTTTATTGATAGAAAAATTCCGGCACTTGCGGCACTAATATCACGTTGCGATCTTTTTATAACAAACGACACCGGAGTAATGCATGTTGCCGGAGCTACTGATACACCTCAAATATCAATCTTCGGTCCAACCAATCCATTCAATTGGGCTCCCGTGGGTTCCAATAAATTCTTTTTACGAAAATCGGATTTGATAGACGACGTAACGGTAGGCGACGTCCTGGAATTGGCAAGAATGATTTTATCCCAAACCGTAGAGGAGGGGATAAATGCCTGAAAATTTGGCCGCAATTGATATTGGTACTAATTCATTTCATCTGATAGTTGCCAAAATATTGGATGACGGTAGTTTCGAAATTATCGACAGGGAAAAAGAAGTAATACGGCTTTCCGAAGGGACTGTGGGAGACATAAAACTTATCTCTCCCGAAGCAATGGAAAGAGGAATAAAAGCCATAAAGAATATGAAGGGAATTGCCGACAGTCATGGCGCATCGGTTCACGCAGCGGCAACATCCGCTCTTAGGGAATCTTTGAACAAAGACGAGTTCATCGAAAAAGTTTATGACCAAACCGGAATTAGAATTAATTTAATTAATGGTGAAGAGGAAGCCCGTCTGATTTATCTCGGAATTCTTCGAGCACTCAATGTTTACGAAGATCAAATATTATCGATTGATATTGGGGGGGGAAGTACAGAGTTTACAATCGGTAAAAAAGGAAAGACAATTTATTCGAAAAGTATTAAGTTGGGCGCAGTGAGACTGACTCAAATGTTCTTTCCCGATTTTAAAGTTACCCAGGACAGATTGGAAGAATGCAGAAGTTGGGTGCACGGGACATTTTACCCAATCGCAAAAGAAATTAAAAGGCATGGTTTTGATTTTGCAGTTGGAACAAGCGGTACAATTATGTCTGCAGGTATTTTATCGGCTACCGCAAAAGGGGATAAAGTACCCGATACCAGAATTTTAAATAATTACAGAATGGAAGCCAAAGATTTCTATTCGATATATAAAAAGGTAATTTCAGCGGAAACGACTGAAAAAAGGAAGAAGATCAGAGGTCTCGACCCTAAGCGAGCAGATATACTTCCCGCCGGATTTATAATCCTATACGAAATTTTCAATGTTTTAAAATTAGAAAATCTTTTGATTTCCGGTTTTGCCCTAAGGGAAGGAATTATTGCAGATTACATTATCAAGAAGAACAAAAATAGAGGTGGGGAAAATGTCCGCGCCGAAAGCATTGAACAGATGTGCAATAAATTCAAGTTCGATTCCCAACATTGTTCGCATGTAGCTAAATTATCGGACAAGTTTTTCGACCTCACCAAATCGATTCATAATTTGCCCGATGAAACAAAAGAATATTTGATTGCTGCGGCTAAACTTCACGATATTGGTTATCACATTTCCCACGACCAGCACCATAAGCATTCCCTTTATATAATTACGAATCATGGTTTGCTCGGGTTTTCGAACGAAGAGATAAGAATAATTGCTAACATAGCCAGATATCATAGAAAAAGCCATCCGAAGAAATCACACTCCGATTATATGAAACTTCTACCATCCGACCGCGAAATAGTATTGAAATTATCTGCGTTGTTGAGGATAACGGATTCGTTGGACAGACTTCATTCCGGGAATATAATCGATATCGATTTCAGAATTGAAGAGGGGAAAGGTTTGTTATTTTTATTCTACGAAAAACATTTCCCCGAAATTGAATTGTGGAATTTACAGCGCCGCAAAACTCTTTTCGAGGAAGTAATGAATTTGGAAATCATTCCTATAGCTCAAAAGAGTAGTGTATAATCAGGATTCCTGTAAGGTTTTCAATTCAATATTACTTTGTCTCAATCTGTTGGAAATAGTTAACGCAATTTGCTTGAAAAATTTTGATGCAAGTTCAGGGTGGTCTTTTGCAATTTCATCAAATTTGCTTCTCTCAAGACAATAAAGTTCTACTTCGCCGTCTGCAATTGCTGTTGCAGATCTTTTTTCCAAATCGAGGAATGACATATCTCCAAAATAACTACCCCGCGTAAATGTTGCCAAGTGATGGTAAATACCGTCGCTGAGCGGCAGAACAATTTTAACATTACCTTTTCTTATAATGTACATCGAATCGCTTTCGTCTCCCATTTCGAATATTATTTGTCCGTCGTCGTAATGATGAGACGTAACTATTTTTTCAATTAAACTTTTGTTCGAATCCGATAACCCTTTGAATACTTCTATTTCATCTACCGACAAAGGCTTCGATTCGTCAATAACCAAAGCTCCTTCTTCTTCCAGCGTTTTATCTTCTACCCATTCCAAAGCCAAATCAAGATTGTCGAAAAACTTCAGACGTTTTTTTTCGTTCAGTCCCAACTCATTTAGATAGTTTCTCAAGTTTCTTCCCGTGGCCAAGCTGATAGGAACGGAGGAAAAGATCAAATATCCTTTCTGCTTTTTAACCCTTCTCTTAATTTGCTTTAACAGATGAGCTGCAGTATAGTCGAGTGACATCACACGTTTCATATCCAAAATTATATATTTAAAGTCCTTCATTAATGGATCGATTTCCGAAAGTAATTGGTCTGTTGTTCCAAAGAATAGTTGTCCTTGTAGTTCAATTATCAAAGTCTGATCACCATGTTCCATTAATACTTTCATCTCTTCTTCAACGCGTACTTTTTTAGAGAAGACTTCGTTGCCGTACATTTTTCTTCTGATTACCGAAGTTCTCATTTGTTCTCTCAGGAAAAGTAGAATTGCAAAGCCAATTCCCACACCGGCGGCAAGAATCAGGTTCGCACTCACCGCAGCCAGCACCACAGCAAGAGTTACAAAAAAGTCGAGCCTAGTATCCTTGTTTTTCAATAGCTCGAAAGATTTTTTGTCAATCATTCTGTAGCCAATTACCAACATAATTCCTGCCAAAGATGCAATCGGAATCCATGCGACAAACTTGCTCAATACCAATAGTACAATAATTGAAGTTACACCAACTAAAAAGCCTGAAACTTGAGTTCTGCCTCCGGAATTCAAGTTAACTAAGGTCGGACCCATTGTCCCCGCACCCGGAATTCCGGCAGCCAAGCCCGAACAAATATTACCAACGCCTTGTCCCATTATTTCACGGTTGGAATTATGGCGCGAAAAAGTCAATGCATCCAAAACCACACAGGTTTTCAAAGTATCAATTGATAATAGAGTACCCAATGTTATAAACGGTACAACTATTACAGTGAGGTCATTCAAATTAATGGCGGATAACAAAGCAAATTGGTTTGTAACCGAATTGGAAATATCCGTAATTGATGCTGATAGTTTTCCTATTACAAAAGGATTTTCATTTATTGTAAGGAGGGATTTGTCGAATATCCCGAAAACAAAATACGTTGCAACTCCTGCCAAAAGGGCCAGGATTGCTGCGGGCACCAGTTTGGTTATTCTATTTCCGTAGATCATTACTATTATGGTGATTAAGCCGATAACTATGCTGTCCGGTCTCCAAAGGGAATAATTAGAAAACGATTCTATTAAATTCATTTTTGAAGTGATGCCGAGAAACTTTGAGACTTGCCCGACGATTATCAAAACCCCGACACCGCTAAGGTAACCTGTTACCACAGGATAGGGGATATATTTAATTATTCTTCCACCTCCCAAGTAACCAAGCAAGATTTGGAATAGTCCTGCAAATATGGCTACGAGAGTAATATAAATAGGTATCGATTCGTTCGGAATTCTACCGGCTTGAACCATTTCCATAACAAATACTGAAAGTACTGCAGCAGCAGGTGCGCAGGGTGCGGTCACAACTCTTTTGGTCCCTCCGGTCCAGGGCGAAACCAACCCCAGCACTACTGTTCCAATCATTCCCGCCAAAGCTGCTTTCCCGGAAAATGACGGACCTAAAGGAGCGTAAATAATTAGTCCGAAAGCTATAGCCGAAGGTAAAGCTACGAGCATCGCAGCTGTTCCGCCCCAAAAATCACCAATGATATTTTCTTTAAAGTTTTGAAATTTGCTTTTGGAGAGCTTTCCCGTTTGGGAAGAATTTTCATCGGTTGAAACTTTCTTTTTCATTCATGGCTCCATTTATGTGAGAAAGAAGCAGCAAGACCAGGAGAAATGTGAAAATCGGGTGAATGATATATTATAAAACTTAATTTAATAAAAAATTTTGTAAGCAAAAAGAAAGAATGAACAATTATCAAAGAATCAAAACTTGGTTTACAATGAGTTAAGTCCACCGGTAAATAGACAGCAAATTATACATTTCCCCGGTCCGGGAGATTTTTATCCTAAATAACTAGCTAAAATATTGGTTAATTACGACTATTCGGTCTAAATTTTTTTGCTTTTATTTTTAGGCGTCTATATATTTGATGATTCGATTTTATCAATATTTTGGGTATTATGAACGCTTATATTGAGAATTTAAAAGATCACGTTGGAAAAGAAGTTACGGTTCAAGGATGGCTTTATAATAGACGTTCAAGTGGGAAGATTAAATTTCTTGTTGTTCGTGACGGAACCGGTATTTTACAATGTATAGTATTTAAAGGAAATGTTTCCGAAGAAACATTCGAAAAATCGGAGCATATCTCTCAGGAAACTTCTTTAAGAGTAACCGGGACAATAAAAGAGGAAAAAAGAGCTCCCGGCGGCTACGAAATGGATGTTAAGGAAGTGGAGATTGTCTCCGAAAGTCATGATTATCCTATCACTCCCAAAGAACACGGTGTGGAATTCTTAATGGATAATCGTCACCTTTGGCTTCGTTCCAGAAGACAAAATGCAATTTTAAGAATCAGACACAGAATTGTTAAAGCTATCAGAGACTTTTTTGACGAACGCGGTTTCACATTGATGGACGCACCTATCATCACACCTACATCTGTTGAAGGTACTTCCACTTTGTTCGAAACACCCTATTTCGACCTCGGCAAAGCTTATTTAACCCAAAGTGGTCAGCTCTATGCCGAAGCCGGTGCGATGGCATTGGGAAGAGTTTATACTTTCGGACCAACTTTCCGTGCCGAAAAGTCGAAAACGAGAAGACACTTAACCGAATTCTGGATGGTTGAACCCGAAGTTGCTTATTTCGATTTGAACGACGATATGGATTTAGCCGAAGAATTCGTGGAATATATTGTTCAAACTGTATTGAAAGACAGAAGAGCTGAATTGGAAATACTCGAAAGGGATATTTCCAAATTGGAAAATGTAAAACGTCCTTTCCCAAGAATCAGTTACGACGAAGCCGTAGAAATTCTTAAAGAAAACGGTGTCGATTTCAGATGGGGAGACGATTTCGGTGGTGCGGATGAAACAATCATTTCCGACAAATTTGATCGTCCGGTAATGGTTCACCGTTATCCTGCCGAAGTTAAAGCATTTTACATGAAGCGCGATCCGGAAAATCCGAAAGTTGCTTTGGCTGTTGATATGCTTGCACCTGAAGGATACGGAGAGATAATTGGCGGTAGCCAGCGCGAAGATGATTACGATGAATTAATAAAAAGAATAGAAGAACATAATTTACCACGCGAACCCTTTGAATGGTATCTCGATTTGCGCAGATACGGTTCTGTGCCTCATGCCGGATTCGGATTGGGCATAGAAAGAACCGTAGCTTGGATATGCGGATTGGACCATGTTCGCGAAACAATACCTTTCCCAAGAATGATTTACAGGAATACTCCTTGATGAATTTGGAAACGATACTTTTTGTGGTACTTGCACTTACTGCGGCTATTACTTCAGTTGCCGTTATAACCAGAAGAAACCCGGTTTATTCCGCGTTATTCTTAATACTTAATTTCTTTGCATTAGCCGGAATTTATTTGTTATTGAATGCGCAATTTATTGCCGTGGTGCAAGTAATTGTTTACGCCGGCGCAATAATGGTTCTTTTCCTTTTTGTTATTATGCTTTTGAATACCGAAAAGGAAATACCAACCTTTTCACAATCCAAATGGATCAAAATTTTTGCAGTTGTTATCGGCGTGTTTGTCTTTTTACAAATTGCTTTCCTTATTTTCAAATCCGAACCCTCGGTTCTTATTTCATCCAATCCGGATGCCGCATTGGAAGCCGGAACCATTGAAAAAGTTGGAAGTGATTTGTATACAATGTACATCATACCTTTCGAAGCGGCGGGTTTCCTTTTGTTGGCTGCAACGATTGGTGCTTTGATTTTAGCTAAAAAGAAATTTGAGTAATAGAAATGCAGAATATTCCTATTGAATATTATTTAGTTCTGAGCGCCTTTATGTTTACAGTTGGCGTTATCGGCGTTTTGATCAGAAGAAATGCAATTGTTGTCTTTATGTGCATCGAATTGATGCTCAATTCGGCAAATCTTACTTTAGTGGCTTTCTCATCATTTTTAGGCAATACAATTGGTCAAGTTTTTGTCTTTTTCGTAATGACCGTTGCTGCCGCTGAAGCTGCAGTCGGATTGGCACTGATTATTGCTATCTTCAGAAATAAACTTACTGTTAATATTGACGAAATTAACATTTTCAAGTGGTAGAGAATGATTGATTATATCTATTTGACCGTTGTTTTTCCCTTAATCGGATTTTTAATCAACGGATTTTTTGGCAGAAAAATTAAGAATGAAAAGATAGTAGGAGCTATTGGTTCCGCTGCCGTTGGGTTGGCATTTATTGTTGCCCTTGGCGCATTCATTCAAACTTTAGGATTACCCACCGAAGAACGCAGGCATGTAGTTGAATTATTCACTTGGTTAAATATTGGCGGACTTAATGTTTCTTTCGCTTATTTGGTAGATCAGCTTTCTCTTACCATGGCGCTGATTGTAACCGGTGTAGGATTCCTGATTCATGTTTATTCTATTGGCTACATGCACGGGGATAAGGCATTCTGGAAATTCTTTGCCTATTTGAATTTGTTCATCTTTATGATGATGAACTTAATTATGGGCGATAACTTTGTTGTACTTTTCCTTGGATGGGAAGGTGTTGGTCTTTGCTCTTATCTCTTGATCGGTTTTTGGTACGATAAAAATTTCGAAAAGGGAACCGTACCCCAAGCAGCTAAAAAAGCTTTTATTGCAAACAGAGTTGGGGATTTCGGATTCCTGCTCGGTATGTTTTTGATTTACATGACATTCGACAGTTTAAATTTTGCCGATGTTTTCTCGAAAGCTGAATTTGCTCCGGTTGGAGAGATGACCTTTTCTCTCATAGCTTTATTCCTCTTTATAGGTGCAACCGGTAAATCGGCGCAAATTCCTTTATACGTTTGGCTGCCGGATGCTATGGCCGGTCCGACTCCGGTGTCAGCATTAATACATGCTGCAACGATGGTTACAGCCGGTGTTTATATGGTTGCCCGTGCTTCAATAATTTTCGCATCGGCTCCGGCAATAATGACTGTTGTTGCTATAGTTGGTATGCTTACCGCATTTTTTGCCGCAACAATAGGTTTAGTGCAGAATGATATCAAGAAAGTGCTTGCATATTCAACTGTGAGCCAGTTGGGTTATATGTTCTTGGCGCTTGGCGTTGGTGCATTTACCGCCGGAATTTTCCATGTGATGACACATGCATTCTTTAAAGCACTCCTCTTTTTGGGAGCTGGTTCGGTAATTCACGCAATGCACGAAGATCAGGATATCAGAAATTACGGCGGATTGAAAAAATATATGCCGGTAACTTATATGACATTTTTATTGGCTGCACTTGCTATTTCCGGTTTCCCGGGATTTTCCGGATTCTTTTCAAAGGATGAAATACTTTGGAAATCATTCGCCAACGGTAATTTCTTTTATTGGTTTATTGGAGCTTTCACGGCAATATTAACAGCCTTTTATATGTTCAGGTTGGTTTCCCTCACATTCTTTGGAGAAGAAAGATTCGGTAAAGATAAACATCCTCATGAATCACCTAAGGTAATGACTGTTCCTCTTATGGTATTGGCTGTTCTTTCCGTAATAGGTGGATTTGTAGGTGTTCCTGAAATATTCAGCGGAAAACACGGAAATCTTTTCGAAGGATGGTTGGAACCTGTTTTTGAACCGGCACAGAGAAAATTAGCTCATTTTTCTGTTCATTCCCATTTCGAAGAAATTCTTCTGATGGTTATTTCGGTTGTTGCCGCACTCGGTGCAATTTATGCAGCATATACAATCTATACCAAGAAGAGAGAGATTGCGGATAAAGCAGCTGAATCTTTCAAAGGTCTTTACAATACGCTTTTGAATAAATATTTTGTTGATGAATTCTACGAAGCCGTAATTATCAATCCTATCAAAAAGGTAAGTGAATCCTTCCTTTGGAAAGTTTTCGACGTTGCAATAATTGATGGAATAGTTAACGGTACGGCCAAGTTAATTGATTATTCTTCCGGTGTAATTAAAAAATTACAAACCGGATTGGTACAAATTTATGCCTTAACTATGCTAGTAGGCGTGGCACTCGTTTTACTTTGGATTATTCTGAGTTTATAGCTTATGGAAAGTACTTTACTAACATATTTGCTTTTAGTTCCGATTGTCGGAAGTGTTATTCTTCTGTTTTTCAAAGAAGAGCAGCGTAAATTAATTCAATGGTTCGGCGTTGCAGTTTCAACCATTGCGTTTATCGTATCGATGGTTATTTATTATCAGTTCGATGCTTCTTTGTCAACTTTCCAATTCATTCATAAAGTTGTTTGGGTTGAAAGTTTGAACATCTCATATCATGTAGGCATCGACGGAATATCGCTGCTTCTTATAATGTTGACAACATTTATAACTCCTCTTACGCTCATTTCCTCGTGGAGTTCGATAAATAAAAAAGTTAAAATGTTCACTTTCATGATGCTCCTTTTGGAAGCGGGAATGTTGGGAGTTTTCATGGCTGTGGATATGTTCCTCTTCTACGTATTTTGGGAAGCAATGCTCATCCCGATGTATTTTATTATCGGTGTATGGGGAGGAGAACAAAGAATATATGCATCCGTTAAGTTCTTCATTTACACTATGTTCGGAAGTTTGTTGATGCTTGTTGCCATCATTTGGCTTGCAGTTTATGCATCCAACCAACTTGGACATTTCACTACAAATTTAATTGAACTCTATGCTGTCGGTCCTTCTGTGCCGGCAGATATTCAAAAGTGGATGTTCTTGGCATTTGCATTGAGCTTTGCAATTAAAGTTCCGTTGTTCCCACTTCATACATGGTTGCCTGACGCTCACGTTCAAGCGCCGACTGCAGGCTCGGTTATACTTGCCGGGGTTCTGCTTAAGATGGGAACTTATGGCTTGGTAAGATTCAATCTGCCTTTATTCCCGCAATCTGCCGTTTATTATGCGCCATATATTTCTGTATTGGCAGTAATCGGAATAATTTACGGTGCCTTGGTTGCAATGGTTCAAAAGGATATGAAAAAGCTTGTTGCTTATTCATCAGTATCCCACTTGGGCTTTGTTGTGTTGGGTATTTTTGCCATGACCGTTGAATCGATGCAAGGTGCTGTAATTCAAATGGTTAACCATGGCCTTTCAACCGGCGCGCTTTTCCTTTTGGTGGGTGTAATTTATGAAAGAACACACACAAGGGAAATTGCATACTATGGTGGTATTGCTAAGATAGTACCTATTTATGCAACAGTTCTTATGATAGCATCCCTTTCATCAATAGGTTTACCGGGATTGAACGGATTTATTGGTGAATTTCTGATTTTAATCGGTTCATTCAAATCCCATGTGTTGGATAATTGGTGGTTTACAATTTTTGCAGCTTCGGGTGTAATTTTTGCTGCTGTCTATCTATTGTGGATGTACGAAAGAGTTGTTTGGGGTAAAGTTACCAATGAAAAACTTGAAACCTTAACCGATATGAATTTCAGAGAGTTATTTGTTTTAATTCCTATTTTGTTATTCATAGTATGGATAGGAATTTATCCCAGCACATTTACCAATCTTTCGCATGCTGCTTCGGAAGGTATTTTGAATACGGTTCAATCATTCACATTTAACTTTTTGAGATAGGGGAGGGAAATTGAAAATTAAAAACTTCTTATTCGGACTTTTACTGTTTTTCTCTTCTCCTCTTTTTGCTTCGGAAGGGGGAGCCGAGCATGCTCTTCCTGAAACCTACATGGTTCTTCCGTTTGTTTTACTTCTTTTAATGATTGCTACCGGGCCATTATTTTATCATCATTTTTGGGAAAAACATTATCCAAAAATCTCCGTTCTTTTGGGGCTCATTACGGTAGTTTACTACATAGTGGCTCTTAAAGATACGCATTCATTAATGCATACACTTGCCGAATATATTTCGTTTATTGCATTGCTTTCATCATTATTTGTTGCAAGCGGTGGCATTTTAATAAAAATTAATAAACGTTCCACTCCGGCTCTTAATGTTGTACTGTTGACCATTGGAGCAATAATAGCAAATATCATCGGAACGACCGGCGCATCAATGGTGTTGATTCGCCCATTCTTAAAAGTGAACAAAGACAGAATCAAACCTTATCATGTAGTCTTTTTTATTTTTCTAGTAAGTAACATGGGCGGTGCATTAACTCCCATAGGGGATCCTCCGTTGTTCCTCGGTTTCTTAAGAGGAGTTGATTTTTTCTGGTTTATAGAATTCCTTTGGTATAAATGGGCTATCGGAATTGCGCTGATTCTTTTGATCTTCTATTTTATTGATAAAAGAAATATGCCTGAAGATGACGGCAGGGAATATAGCGGGAATATAGAGATAAGCGGGACAAAAAATATTTTCTACCTTGTAATTATTCTCATCTCCGTATTTTTAGATCCCAATGTGATGAGTTGGGTGCCCTCATTAGCTCCGCTTCCTATAGGAATAAGAGAAATTATAATGTTTGCGGTTGTATTTATTTCCTACAAAAGAGCGGATGAGGAAATTTTAAAAGCTAATGAATTCGATTTTGAACCGATTAGGGAAGTTGCATATTTATTTATCGGAATATTCGCAACAATGATTCCTGCGCTTCAGCTTATAGCCCACGAAGCGAGAGTATTGGGCGATCAATTGAGTGCCGGAGTTTTTTACTGGGCAACCGGTTCGCTTTCCGGTGTTTTGGATAATACTCCTACTTTTGTTAACTTTTTATCTGCTGCGATGGGTAAATATGGAATGGATGTTACTGTGAAAGAACAAGTTCACAATTTTGAATTAATGCATCCCCTTTATTTGCAGGCAATTTCCATCAGTGCTGTTTTCTTTGGCGCTATGACCTATATCGGTAACGGACCGAATTTTATGGTAAAATC
>CAZULK010000059.1:0-14725 GCA_964621225.1 uncultured Melioribacteraceae bacterium
CAAATTCATAAATTTAAATCGAGAGCACAATTGTATATGATGTGTGCTGCCATTTCTTTGGATTCAATGGAGTACTATTCACTTTGCGATAAATTACCTTCGGGATTTAAAGAATATCTTAAAGGAAATGAGATTACAATCGATCCGTTCGATTTGTTACTTTATACAATGGTAAAGAATTTGGGAAACAATAAGAGATGAGTAAAATGAAAGAAGAACTATTAAAGAAATTATTGGACAATAAAGTATTTGCGGTGCTTCGAATAGTTGATGCGAATAAGGCATTGAATATTGTTGAAGCAATATTAAAAGGTGGTGTGAAGAATATAGAATTCACTATGTCTTCCGATAAACCTCTTGAATGCTTGGAAAATGTTTCAAAAGAATTCCAAGGAGAGGGGATTTTCGGAATGGGTTCAAATAGATGCAAAGAAGATGTGATTTCGGCTGTGGATCATGGAGCGCAATTTATAGTATCCCCTATTCTTAAGGAAGAAATTATCACGGCCAGCAAAGAAAAAGATGTGCCTGTTTTTTCGGGAGCCTTTTCACCAACAGAAATATTAACTGCATCGGAACTGGGCTCGGATGTGGTTAAAGTTTTCCCTGCCGATATTTTGGGAATGAAATATTTCAAAGCAATATTGGCTCCCATGCCGGATTTGAAAATTATGCCGACCGGAGGCGTGTCCTTAACTAATGCAGGAGAATGGCTGAAGGCGGGTGCGTGTGCCGTTGGTATAGGTTCGGCTTTAATAGATAATAAAGCAATATCGGAAGGAAACTATTCCGTATTGACGGAAAATGCTAAAACAATAATGAATTCAGTAAAAATAAATATATAGGAGATTCGATGAAAAAGGTAGTTACTTTTGGGGAAATAATGTTAAGACTTTCCACGCCCGGCTATTCAAGGTTTGTGCAAAGTAACACTTTCGACGTAACCTATGGCGGAGGAGAAGCAAATGTTGCAACATCACTTGCAAACTATGGATTGGATGCGACGTTTGTTACAAAATTACCGAAACATGAAATTGGTCAAGCGGCAGTAAACCATTTAAGGAGATTCGGAGTTAATACCGATTTTATTGTACGCGGAGGCGATCGTATTGGAATTTATTTCTTGGAAACTGGAGCTTCGCAAAGAGCTTCCAAAGTTGTTTACGACAGGGCAAATTCTGCAATTTGCAATGCCGAACCAAACGAATTCGATTGGAATAAAATTTTTGAAGGTAAAGATTGGTTCCATTGGACGGGAATTACCCCGGCGCTGGGGAAAAATGCTCAAGCGGCACTTAAAGAAGCTTGTGTTGTTGCGAAAGATAAAGGATTGACAATTAGCGTTGATCTTAACTTCCGTAAAAAAATGTGGACAAGCGAAGAAGCCCAAGCGGTGATGAAACCATTGATGCAATATGTTGATGTTTGCATTGCCAATGAAGAGGATGCCGAGAAAAGTCTTGGAATGAAAGCCGGAACAACCAATGTGGATAAAGGCGAACTGGACATTGAAGGATATTTTGAATTAGCGAAGAAGCTAAAGCAAACATATGATTTTAAAGCTGTTGCTATTACTTTGAGAGAAAGTCATTCAGCTTCACGGAATGGATGGAGCGCCTTACTTCACGACGATAAGGATTGCGTTCAACCATATCGTTCCAGACAATACGATATTAATATAGTGGATAGAGTTGGTGGTGGAGATTCATTCGCAGGAGGATTAATTTACGGACTATTATCTAAAAATAATTCGAAAGAAGCTCTGGAATTTGCTGTTGCGGCTTCTTGCCTCAAGCAAACAATTCCCGGCGACTTTAACCACGTTTCTACCGAAGAAGTTGAAAAACTTGCTGCCGGAGGTGGCTCCGGTAGGGTAGAAAGATAATTTTATAAGGAGTTATCATGTTTAAACCAATAGAAGAAAGGTTACCGATTAAAGCTATAATCTCTAAGCAGATTGAGGAGGCTATTCTCAGCAAACAATTTTTACCCGATGAAAAATTGCCTTCGGAAAATGAATTGGCTGCGCAGTTTAGTGCTTCGAGGACTTCGGTTAGAGAAGCAATTCAAAATCTTGCCGCACAAGGCTTAATAAGAGTGGAGAAAGGCAAAGGAATATTTGTCAATCACATTACTTCGGATACTGTTGTTACACCTATGGCTAAGTATCTGCGCTTGAAATTGGACAGAAATTATGTGCTCGATTTGGTGCATGCAAGACAAATTCTTGAACCTGCAATTGCCAGGGAAGCAGCCTTAAATCATAGAGAGAAGGATATCGAAGTGCTGGAGAATGCCTTAATCAAATTGGAAGAATCCACGGGCGGTTATGAAGAATTAGCTCAATTGGATATGGAATTTCATCAGGATTTAGCCCGCGCAACCAGAAATATTGTTGTGCCGATGTTATTAAAACCTATTCATGCATTACTCCCGGATCTTAAATCTACAGTTTACGCTAATGTTGATGAAGCAAAAGAGTCCGCGGTTCTGTGGCACGGAAAAATACTTGAAGAAATTAAAAACAGAAACGGAGATGGCGCAGCTGCAAAAATGTTAGAACACTTGAAGATTGCAGAACGTCACGCGGAAATGATCTTAAAGAAAAACAAATAAGTTTAAACTAATTCATAATAAAAAAAACTGGAGGAAAAAATGGCAAATTTAGAAGGAAAAGTAGCATTTGTTACAGGCGGTGCAAGAGATATCGGTAGAGAAGTATCTCTTAAGTTGGCTAGACTTGGTGCATCTGTTTGTATTAATTATTACGATAATCCCGATGATGCCGAAGAAACATTGAAGATGATAAACGAATTTGGCGGCAAAGCCATCATTTTCCAAGGCGATATGACAAAGGACGAGGATATTGAACGCGGTATTAAAGATTGCCAAAATGCATTCGGAGATAAAATTGATATTCTTGTTAATGTCGCTGGTGGCTTGGTAGGAAGAAAAACATTGGACGAAATGGACTGGGAATTCTGGAACTTCCTGCTAACATTGAACTTAGGTACAGTATTTAAAGTTACTAAAGCTGTTCTTCCTTATATGGGAAAAGGAGGAGCAATTGTAAACTTTTCGTCTCAGGCTGCAAGAGACGGTGGTGGTCCGGGCGCTTCGGCATATGCAACTGCTAAAGGCGGTGTATTAACATTCACAAGAAGTATGGCAAAAGAATTAGGTCCTAAGGGAATAAGAGTTAATTGCGTTTCCCCGGGTATGATAAATACTACCTTCCACGATAAATTCACAAAACCGGAAGTTCGCGAAAAAGTAGCTGCTGCTACCCCATTGCGCAGAGAAGGTGAAGCATACGAAGTTGCAGACTTGGTAGCTTATTTGGCATCCGACGAAGCTTCGTTTATCACCGGAGCCAGCGTTGAAATTAATGGTGGATTGTACTTTATCTAAAAGGGAAACTTATGTATAAAAAATTATTTGTAGTATTTATAGTGTTTTCGATGGCTGCGGTTTTTGCACAACGCAGCCATCCGAATTTAATTCTAACAAAAAGTGCTGTTGAGGAAATCAAGAGTAATTTGGGAAACTACCCGGTCTTCGATCGTTCGGTGGAATTGGCAAAGGAATTTGTCGGAAAAGCATTGAACTCAAAAATGGATGTACCTTGGCCCAAAGATGCGGGTGGTGGATATACCCACGAAAGACACAAACAAAATTACAACGAAATGTATTTTGCCGGTATTCTGTATCAAATAACCGGCCAAGTTAAGTATGCAAAATTTATTGAGGAAATGCTCGATAAATATGCCGAAATGTATCCGAAACTGGGTAAACACCCCGAAGGAAAGAAACAACATCCGGGTAGGTTATTTTGGCAAAGTCTAAATGAAACCGTTTGGTTGTTGCATACTATTCAAGCTTATGACTGTATTTACGATTGGCTTCCTCAAGAGAAGAGAGCCCTTTACGAAAAGAACATATTCCGTCCTATGACCAAGTTCTTTGTGGAAGAATGTACAGAGGAATTCGACAGAATTCACAATCATGGAACTTGGATTGTAGCTGCCGTAGGCATGGCGGGATTTGTATTGGAAGATGAACAGTTGGTTAAAATGTCTCTGAAGGGTTCACATCTAGATGGAAAGAGTGGATTCCTTGCACAAATGGATCAACTGTTTTCTCCCGACGGCTATTATACAGAAGGCGGGTATTATGCAAGATATGCGTTATGGCCTTTCTTTATTTACGCAGAAGTATTAAACAATAATCTGCCGGAATTAAAGATTTATGCAAAGAGAGATTCCATATTGAAGAAAGCATTTTATTCCGCACTCCAAGTTACTTATACCAACGGGGAATTCATTCCGATAAACGATGCATTAAAAGAAAAAACTTGGTTGACTGAAGAATTGATAATAGCCGAAAATTTTGTCTATGCTCATTACGATCATGATCCACATTTGCTCTATTTGGCTAATCTACATAACAAAGTTACGCTTTCGGGTCCCGGCTTAGAAATGGCTAAAGCTATTGCGGAAACTAAAGACATTCCGACGTTTAATTGGAAAAGCGTTGAATATACCGATGGCCCGGAAGGTAAAGGAGGAGGAGTTGGTATACTCCGGTTCGGTGATCCTAGCGATCAGGAATTGGCAATGATGAAATATGGTACACATGGTTTATCCCATGGTCATTTCGATAAATTGCAATTCCTTTTTTACGATCAAGGTCGTGAAATAATTCAAGATTATGGCGCTGCCCGATTTTTGAATGTTGTTCAAAAATGGGGTGGAAGATACTTGCCTGAAAACAATACATGGGCAAAACAAACTGTTGCCCACAATACATTGGTTGTAGACGGGAAATCACAATATAATGGTTCGAGAAAAGAATCGGAAAAGCATCATTCAGACAGATATGCTTTCAGTGCAGATGACCCCGATTTTCAGTATATGTCTGCTAAAGAAAATAATGCATATCCGGGTGTGAAGATGCATAGAACCGTATCTCTGGTAAACGATGAAAAGCTTGATAAGCCCGTAGTAGTTGATGTTTACAGAGTAGAATCAAAGGATAACCATCAATACGATTTACCGTTTTATTATATGGGGCATTTCATTGATGCAAACTTTGATTACACTCCTTATACTTCTCAATTACAGAAAATGGGAGATAAGAACGGCTACCAACATTTATGGAAAATAGCAGAAGGCAAGCCGGGCGGTAACATGCACTTTACTTGGTTAAACGGAGAACGGTTTTATTCGGTTATCAGTAATACGGATGAAAATTCGGAAGTAATTTTCACTATGATTGGTGCTTCCGATCCGAAATTTAATTTAAGAAATGATCAAGGGTTTATTATCAGAAGAAAAGGAAGTAGTATTACTTTCGTAAATATTCTTCAGCCTCATGGCATTTTCAATCCTACTCAGGAATTTACTATTGATTCGTATCCTTCAATAGAAAAGATCGATGTTCTTCGCTCCGACGATAACTATACGATAGTTAATATTTCGGGTAAAAAGAATATTGATTGGACATTGGCAATATGCAACAACAATCCTGAGAAGAATATTAAACATGAAGTAACAATAGAAAATAAAATATATAAATGGACCGGACCGGTTCAAATAATAAAATAGCAAAGGAGACAATATGAAAGCCGAAAGTAAAAAATTCATAGAAGTTAACAAAATGGAATGGGAACCTGTTGTTTCCGGTTTGAAAAGAAAGATTATGGGTTACAACGACGAAATAATGATGGTACAAGTTCATTTTGAAACCGGTGGTATAGGCGCAAATCATACACACAGACATTCTCAAACCACCTATGTAGTTAGCGGAAGATTCGAAGTTAATATCGACGGCGAAACTAAGGTGCTGGGACCCGGAGATGGATTTTACGTTGCGCCACATAAAGATCATGGAGCTACCTGCTTGGAGGAAGGAATACTGATAGATGTATTTTCTCCGGTAAGGGAAGATTTTCTTGAAGGTGATGCCGGTTATCAGGAAACCAAATAAGGAGATATTATGAAAGTAAAAGGATTAAGGTGGTGGATAATTGGATTGATATTCTTAGCTACTATCATTAATTATATCGATCGAAGCACTCTTTCGTTGATGTGGCCAAGTATTTCCAAAGACTTGGGAATGACAAAAAACGATTACGCTTTCATTTTAAATGTATTCATGGTTGCTTATGCAATTGGTCAAATGCTTTCGGGAAAAGTATTCGATAAAGTCGGAACAAGAATGGGCTATGTTCTTGCAATTGGACTTTGGGGATTATCCTCGTTTATGCATTCTTTTGCAAGAGGTATAGCTTCTTTCAGCTTTTTCAGAACTACTTTAGCATTAGGCGAAGCGGGTAACTGGCCGGGTGCTGTAAAAAGCAATGCGGAATGGTTTCCAATTAAAGAACGCGCTACGGCACAAGGCATATTTAATGCCGGTGCATCAATGGGTTCAGTAATTGCCCCGCCCTTGATTGCTATTTTATGGGCTGCTTTCGGTTGGCAAATAACCTTCATGATTGTTGGTACATTCGGAATGATCTGGTTGATCCCTTGGTTAATTATTAATAAAAAATCTCCGCGTGAACATCCATGGATTACCGAAGAAGAAAAGCAAATGATTTTAGACGGGCAACATGAATCGGAAAAATCCGGAGTGGAAACTAAAGGATTATCCATTAGGGAAATCCTTTCTCATCGTGAATCTTGGGCGGTTTTGACAGGTAGATTTTTCCTCGAACCAATTTGGTGGTTGTTCGTAGGTTGGATGCCTCTTTACTTAGCCGATGTATACGGATTCAATGTGAAAGAGATTGGATTTTTTGCATGGGTGCCTTACGTGGGAGCTGCCATCGGTAGTTTGAGCGGCGGTGTTTATGCAGGAAAACAAATGTCGAAAGGAGCATCATTGAACGACGCCAGAAAAAAAGCAATTACAATTGGTGCTGTGTTAATGTTCCTCGGACTTGTTGCAACAATCCTTTTTGCAAATACTCCTTTGATATTCGTACTTATAGTTGCGGTTGTATTATTCGGTTTCCAATTTGCAATAGGAAACATACAAACTATTCCAAGCGATTTGTTTACAGGTAAATCTGTTGCGTCCTTAGCGGGATTAGGCGGATTTGTCGGCGTGTTTGCAGTTATAGTGATGAACTTTTTAGTCCCGATCATTTCCGAGATTTCTTATACACCTATCTTTATTATGATTGCTATATTTGTTCCTCTCGGAGTATTTTGCATCCACTTTTTTGCAAAGGAAATTAAAGCAGTAGAAGTTAATAAATAGAATATTAAATGAAACGTCTCCTTCTGTATTTAAGCTGCGTGATCAATTTGATTGCGCAGCCATACTTTAATAAAAATGATTTTGACACTCATTTCATTAATCTATTATCTAATTCCAACGACGACTTAAAATCAACCCGTGTACTCTGGGCAAATGGGGAAGAAAGTAAAGCCATCTCTATGATCACAGATTACTTTTCTTCTCAAATGTCAAAACGCTTCTTTTTCGATTGGAAGAAATTCGATAAAATTTTTTCTGAATACAGAGAAGGCTATTCTAATAAATTCGAAGAACATAGTAGAAGAGCTAACGAAATGCTCTCGCTCTATCAATCACCCAATACGTGGAAACTTCCACAAAAAGCAAAAACCGGCTTAAATCTAACTTCATATCAATTCCGTCATCTGTCACGACAGCATAAAGCTTTCGATATAGCCTTAATTTATTGGCTTAACCCAAACAACGAGTTAATTGAATATTTGAATAACTTTGTTATTTCGTTGGAAAAAGCTTATTTGTCCGGAGAATATGAGAAAAGCGGTAATGGAGTTTTTGAATCCTTCAGAGCAGGATATAGGGTTTTTAACTGGCTTTACGTTTATAATATGCTTTTATCATCTGAAACGTTTTCCAAAGAAGCTCAATTTAGATTTTTAAAATCGTTTTACTACCACGCCCAAGAATTGTATAAGCAGACTAAAAAATTCAGATACGGAAACCATCATACCAAGGGAGTGATGGCTTTAAGCTTAATTTCCATTTTATTCCCCGAATTTGATACTGAAAAAATCTGGTTAAAACATTCCCTAGAAATGTTGGAAATGCATTTAAGGAAAGAGGTTAACGAAGACGGATTCCAGAGTGAAAGGTCTGTGCATTATCATATGGGAGATATTTATAATTATCTTTACACATATATTTTAGCGAAGAAAAATAAGGTCGAACTATCAGGTATTTTTCTCGAACGCTATTATAAAATGTTTGAATGCTTAACCAAGATTGCTTATCCGAACAAAACCCTTCCTGTTCTTCAAGATGATACGGATCAACCATTTGCCGAATTCAACCAGATTGACAACATTATGGCTATCGGCACCGTTATATTCGAAGAGCCTAAATTCAAATATTTTTCGAGTGATAGAGTCTCACCAAAGGATTATTGGGTTTTCGGTTCATCTATGCACGATAAATTAACGTTAATAACAAAAAGTAAACCGGAATTTAATTCGGTTAGTTTGCCTCAAACAGGTTATTATGCATTCAGAAGCGGATGGAATAAAGATGATTTTACTATTATTCTTTCAAACGGATTGAACGAAAGAAAACCGGATCATCAACATGGTGATATGTTGGGAATACAAGCCTACGGATACAATGCATATTTGCTCCCAAATTATCAAACGAGATATAATGTGAGCGAATTTCCTTATTTCAAAAATTCATTTGCAAAAAATATTTGTATAGTCGACTCGATTCCATTGGGACTAAATTGGAAACAGAACTCGGGGAAATCGGGATTTGGCAAATTTAAGACACTTCCACATCCGAGAACATTAAGTTGGATAAACGGTAAGCAATTCGATTTTTATCTCGGCACTCATGACGCTTATGCTAAAATTAACGTTGATTATAAAAGAGGCTTACTATTTTTTAAAGACAATTTCGCGATTGTAATTGATGATTTTCATTCCTCCGGTGAACACAGCTATCAACAAATTTGGCAGGGGGACTTTGATGATTATGATAAAAGGTTATACAGATTGGTAAAACAAAACGGGGCGGGATTAGATATTTATCAATTTATTAATGCAGGCTATACAATTACAAAATCAACAACTTTAGGGAAATCGAATACAATTATTGAAACAAAAGATAAAGATTTTACATTTGTTTCATTGTTATATCCCTATAGTGTAATCGATTATAGGTTGGATGAAAATTCCATTGGAAAAAAGATGGTTGTAAACGGTTGGGAATTTTCCTCATGCTGGAATGAAACTAAAAATTGTGATGCCGATCTGTTTGCCAAGAAGGGAAACGATAGAGTTCTGATTAATTTCACGGAGTATAAAGATAATCTGTTCCAGTTAACATCAGAAGAAAAAATATCCGTTTTTATCGAGGGGAATCAAATCTATAATCTCACAGGCAATGAAATTAGATTTAATCTTAATGGAAAAAATATCACTATTCCTTTGGCTGATAAAATAGTTGTGCATGAATAATCTTTTAGCCTGAATACCCACCAAAATAAAAAAAATTATACCCCGCAAGGTTTTCTCCGGTTTGTCGTCTAAAATGTTATATTAGGGAAAAAAGATTATTATCTGAGGAAAAAGACCGTTAATGACTGAATTCAGGAAAATTGTGAATGAGCATGAAGAAAGAGTGAGAAACACTTTGTTCAGGTTCGTAAAAACCAGGGAAGATACCGAAGATATTGCACAGGAGGTATTTATTCAGGTTTACGAATCGATGGGAAAGTTCAGGGGAGATGCGGAATTGTCAACCTGGATTTATAAAATAACGGTAAATAAGGCGATAGATTTTTTGAGAAGGAAGAAAAGGAAAAAAAGATTTGCTCAGTTAACTTCTATTTTTGGCAATGATGAAGAATATGAGGAAGTTAATATCCCGTCAAGTTCGAATCCTGCTTCGGATTTGGAAACTGAGCAAAGAAAAGAAATATTAAATATGGCTCTGGACAAACTTCCGGAGAACCAAAGGACTGCAATAATTCTCAGCCGTTACGAAGGATTCTCGAACAAGGAAATTGCAAAAATAATGAGTAGTTCTGTCTCTTCGGTTGAATCTTTATTACATAGAGCCAAAAAGAATCTGCATAAAATACTATACGATTATTATGAAAAGAAAATATTTTAGAAATAGCCTTAGAGGTGAAGGATGAATAAAAAAGAACAAATTGAAAATGAAATTGAAAAAACATTACAGTTGTTTGAAAATGCCGAGAGGCTCGAACCCGATCCTCATTTCGTTACAAGAGTTGAGGCTGTTATCCGAGAAGAAGAAAATGAAAAATTCGTATTCTCATTATTTTTGAAACCGGCCTTCTATATAGTGCTGTTTCTTCTGAATTTTACTTCGGCGTATTTTTATTTGACTGATGGGAACAATTCGATTGAAACAAGTACAAATTCTGAATTAGTTGAAGTATTTACGAATGATTTTAATATTAGCAATTCTAGCTTAAATCTATTAAATATTCAGTAGGTGTGAAGATGGATATAATTAAACAAAATAGAAAACTAAAAATAGCAGTTACCGTTTTAATAGTAATGAATATTATTACAATCGCATTGTTGTGGATTGGACGCCCTACGGGTCCCGGACCAGGTGGAATGCCTTTATCTCCCGAAGAAGAAAAGGAAAAGGTAAGTGCTCTTCTAAAAGATAAACTCGGTTTTAACCAGGAGCAGATAGAAAGATATCTTAATTTGCGAGCCGAGCATTACAAAGCCGCATCCGACTTGAATAGAGAAGTCCAATTACTAAAAAAGGAAATGTTTGACAGAGTATTGGAGAATGAAAAAGATGTCTCAAGTCCTGATTCTTTGCTAAATCTGATTCTATTAAAACAGGCTGATATCGAAAAATTAACTTATAATCATTTTCTTAAATTAAAAGAACTATGCGGCAAGGAGCAGAAGGAGAAATTAAAAATATTAATGCACCAAATGTTTCATCCTCAATTACCCCCACCCGATCAAAACCCAGCCGAAGGGAAGGGAGTGCCTCCAAGGCCTTAGGACGAATGATGATTTTGATGCCCCTCAGTTGAGGGGTTTTTTATTTTAAAAAATTATCATCACAACAAGATTTTTCCGGAACCGTCGTCTAAGAATTAAAAGTAATTATAAATATCAATTAGGAGAAACAACATGGTAGTAAGAATAGGATTCATATTAATATTAGTTTTTCTATTGGTTAGTGTTTCTGCATGCCAAAATTCGTCCTCACTAATCGAAAATTCTACTTCAACAGATAATTTACCCAATATAACAGGGTATCCGATAGTGAGTACAAATCAGACGAAATATTTCAATGATATAACGGAAATATCTCAACCTGCTGAGGGAAGTGAATATTATGGTCAAGATGCGAACTTCAGTAAAAACGAACCAAATTACCAAGATAATGGTGACGGAACAGTGACGGATATGGTAACCGGATTAATGTGGGCACAAAGCCCGGATCTGAATGGTGATGGGAATATTGATGCTTCCGATAAGAAGACATACTCAGAAGCCGTATCCGGAGCTTCAACATTTAACCTGGGCGGATATTCGGATTGGAGATTGCCAACAATAAAAGAGCTTTATTCACTCATTATGTTTAGCGGAAAAGACCCAAGCGGTTATAATGGAACTGATGAAAGCAGTTTAACTCCGTTTATTAATACGGACTACTTTGATTTTGCCTACGGAGATACTCAAGCGGGCGAAAGAATAATTGATGCTCAATTTGCAAGTTCAACGATGTACGTGGATGGTGAGTTGTTATTCGGAGTAAATTTTGCCGACGGTAGAATTAAAGGATACGGACTTACAATGCCATTCGATAATAGGGAAAAAACTTTTTACGTCCTCTATGTGAGGGGTAATACGGAATATGGAATAAATAATTTTGTAGATAACGGAGATGGTACTATTACGGATAAAGCGACAGGATTGATGTGGATGAAAGATGATAGCAAAAAAGGAATGACTTGGAAAGAGGCTCTTGTTTATGCAGACACATTCAAGTACGCAGGATATTCGGATTGGAGACTCCCGGATGCAAAGGAATTGCAAAGTATAGTAGATTATTCCAGATCTCCCGGTACAACATCTTCGGCTTCTATAGATCCCTTATTTAATTCCACTTCCATAACAAATGAAGCGGGTGAAATAGATTACCCGTTTTATTGGACGAGTACCACTCACGAAAATATGATGACCGGAAATGAGGGTGGATGGGCAGTTTATGTGTCTTTCGGAAGAGCAATGGGAAATATGGGCGGTTGGCAAGATGTGCATGGTGCCGGTGCTCAACGCAGCGATCCTAAGTCGGGTGATCCTGAAGAATATTCCGAAGGACATGGTCCCCAAGGTGATGCAGTTAGAATTTACAATTATGTGAGATTAGTAAGAAACTAAAAAAAGGAGGATAAAATGAAATCGATAAGAATGATTTTGTTAATGTTCATTGCTGCTTTGCTTTTTGCATGCAATAATAACTCAAATCCTGTAGATAGCACAACAACAAGTTCGGAGCCGGGAATTAATTCAATATTCAAGATTGTTTCTACCGGGCAGTCAAAATGCTATGATAGCGAAGGCAACGAGATTTCTTTCCCTAATCAAGGTGAAGATTATTACGGTCAGGATGCGCAATTTGCAAAGAATAACTTCTCGTTCAAAGATAACGGTGATGGAACAATATCGGATTTAAATACGGGATTGATGTGGCAGCAAGTGCCCAGTTCAAAAACTTTTACATGGCAGGAAGCTGTGGATTATTGCAATAGTCTTGAATTGGGCGGATATTCCGATTGGAGAATGCCGAGTGCAAAAGAACTTTATTCTATAGAGAATTTTTCGGAAGGTTGGCCTTACTTGGACACAAAATATTTTACACTTGCAAGCGGAAGAATTACAAAAGACGAACAATACTGGACATCAAATTATTATGTTGGCACTACAGTGGAAGGAGGCAACAATGCAGCTTTTGGTGTTAATTTCGTGACGGGACACATTAAAGCGTATCCGGCAAATGCTTCGGGACCAATTGGAGGAAAATATGTAAGAGCAGTTAGAGGGGATTATTATGGTAATAATGATTTTAAAGATAACGGTGATGAAACGATTACGGATAATGCAACTGGACTAATGTGGACTAAAAATGATTTCGGTCCTTATGATTGGAAGGAGGCATTAAAATTTGCAGATACGGTCAACTACGCAGGTTACTCGGATTGGAGATTACCCAATGTAAAAGAATTGCAAAGCATAGTGGATTATTCATATTCACCAACAGCAACTGATGCGGCTAAAATTGGTCCGGCAATCAATCCAATGTTTTCTTCTACTCAAATAACAAACGAAGCCGGCTCACCGGATTATCCATACTACTGGAGTAGTACTTCTGCCCGGTTTAATTCGGGTGGGCCGCTCTATTATGCATGGTACGTGGCATTCGGAAGTGCGGTAAATCCGCAAGGAGACGACTTCCACGGTGCCGGTGCGGTAAGATTTGATACAAAGATTGAAGGTGGTCCTTCCGGGGAAGGTGGAGAACGAATATATAATTATGTGAGATTAGTAAGAGATGCAAAATAATTATTTGGCGGGGGAGTTTTCTCTCCTGCCAAAATTTATTTCACTCTACAATTTGTTTCAACCTCTCCAAATTGTGAGAATATTAACTTTACTTTAAATTTCTCTCCGACTTTAACATCTTGGAGCAATCGAATAAGCATTATGTGATACTTGCCCGGTTCCAAAGTTAATGTTTCCCCTCTGTTAACCGGAAGTGCTTTCAGATGTTTCATTCCTTTTCTTCCGTCCTCGGTTTCAAAGCTTTCATGGATTTGAACTATATGAGCGAAGTTTGCTTTTGCTGCAATTAAAGTATCGTTTATTCCGGTGTTATTGACGATTTTCAAAAATAAGCCTGAATTCATCCCTTTTGCAGCCGGTCTTATCCAAGCGTCTTGTAGAATTATGCCTTTCTTACTTTCTTCTTTGCTGCAAGCGGATATTGAAAAAATTATTATCAGTATCAAAAATATCTTTTTCATTTTTCTTCCAATGATTTAATGTCCCTAATTATTTCTTCGATATCAATTGTGCTGCCGGGATAATTTTTCCGTAAATGCGTGTTTTTGTCAAACAAAGAAATTCTATCCGTATGAACAAAATATTTAATCGACGAGCCATCATCAAAACTTATTGAATCATTAGCTGCAGCAACCACTCCGGCTGTTTTGAGCAATCTCTTTATTTCACTTTTTGAACCGGTCAGTAATTGCCAATTGGTTAAATCCAGTCCACGAACTTCCGCATATTTTTTTAATATATTCGGCTTGTCGAAATCAGTATCGAAGGAAATTGAAATAAAGTAAACATCCTTGATCCCCTCTTCTTCCAATCTCTCTTTAATGCGTCTCATATTATTTGTTGTGAGCGGACAAATATCGGGGCAATTGGTGTAAATGAATCCCACTACTGCAATTTTACCCTTTATTATTTGAGGGAAAAATACTTGAACGCTATCCTGATTAACTAATTCGTATTTAGTTGCACTCCAATTGTCATCTTCGGGAAAATCTTTTATGCATCCCGAAATGAAGAAAGAGAGAATAATTATTACCCAATAAATATTTTTCATTTTCCACTTTAATTAATTATTTTAATTTCAAACATATGAATATTTTTACTTTTGAGGGAGATATGAG
>CAZULK010000060.1:0-14686 GCA_964621225.1 uncultured Melioribacteraceae bacterium
TTAGAATATTTTGGCACATTATTAAAGTTAAATATATCCTGTGCGGATTTTTCATCCTAGTAAAGGCTTGTTGAATTTTAATATAAATAAAATACTATCCTATTTAACACACATTATTTTCATTCAAGAAAACAGAACAATAAACGCCTACTCGCAATTATTGCATATAAATAATCACTTAATCAAACATCATGTATCACTAAAAAGAATGGAGAGCTTATGAAAGAATTCGTAAGTCAATTTATGGAAGAGCTTAAGGCAAAGAACCCGGCACAACCGGAATTTCATCAAGCAGTTTATGAAGTAGTATCTTCCTTGGCTCTGGTATTGGAAAGACATCCTGAATACCGTGCTACAAAGATACTCGAAAGAATAGTAGAACCGGAAAGAGTAATTATGTTTAGAGTCCCTTGGGTAGACGACAAAGGCGAAGTTCACGTGAACAGAGGCTTCAGAATCGAAATGAATTCGGCAATTGGTCCTTACAAAGGCGGACTCCGTTTTCACCCATCGGTAAACCTAGGTATTTTAAAATTCTTGGCATTCGAACAAGTATTTAAGAATAGTTTAACAACACTGCCAATGGGCGGTGGCAAAGGCGGATCCGATTTCGATCCCAAAGGCAAAAGCGATGCAGAGGTAATGCGTTTCTGCCAATCGTTTATGAGTGAATTATTCCGCCACATTGGTCCTAATACTGACGTACCGGCCGGTGATATCGGTGTTGGTGGTCGTGAAATCGGTTTCTTATTCGGTCAGTACAAAAGATTACGTAATGAATTCACAGGAGTTCTTACCGGTAAAGCATTAAACTGGGGTGGATCTCTGATCAGACCAGAAGCTACCGGTTACGGTTCTGTTTATTTCGCAAGTGAAATGTTGGCAACACGCGGTGAAACTTTGGAAGGCAAAACATGTCTGGTTTCAGGTTCGGGTAACGTTGCTCAATATACCGTTGAGAAAATATTAGACCTCGGCGGAAAAGTTGTTACTCTTTCCGATTCGGGTGGATACATTTACGACGAAGCCGGAATTGACAGAGAAAAACTGGCCTTCGTTATGGAATTGAAAAACGTTAAACGTGGTCGCATAAAAGAATATGTAGAAAAATATCCTGATGCAGTTTATACACCGGTAGATCCTTCCTTGGATTACAATCCATTGTGGAATCACAAAGCAGATTGTGCATTCCCGAGTGCAACTCAGAATGAGATAAACGGAAAAGATGCACAACATTTAATTGAAAACGGTGTTTATTGCGTTAGCGAAGGTGCAAATATGCCTTCAACAATCGAAGCAATTGATACTTATCTCGAAAACAAAATTCTCTACGGTCCCGGAAAAGCTGCTAACGCCGGCGGCGTTGCTGTTTCCGGATTGGAGATGTCGCAGAATAGCATGCGCTTAAATTGGACAAGAGAAGAAGTAGATCAAAAATTGCATGGCATAATGAAGAGCATACACAAAACTTGTGTGGATGCTGCGGAAGCTTACGGAACACCGGGTAATTATGTAAACGGTGCGAATATCGGTGGTTTCCTTAAAGTTGCCAATGCGATGATGGATCAAGGAATAGTTTAATATTATTGATCTTGTTTACTATTTAAACCTCCCGTAATGCGGGAGGTTTTTTTATTTACTCTTCATCTTTAATTCTATAATGCTTATTTTTATGAACAAATAATTCAGAGTCGATTCCATGCGAAAAGAATTTAAATTCAGCAAAGATATTCTTCGAAAAAGCCGGTATTGGAAATTCCAGGATTTTCATAATCTAATGCGGTTCAGGATTACCAATATTTTGTTGGTTTCAAGTTTATATGACAATTACTTGTTCGAAGAAGACGGCCGACTCTATGAACTCATCCGGAAAGAGTATTTGGGATTAAATTTATCGCATGCACCCGAAATTACACAAGTCTCCAATACTCGCGAAGCAATACAAAAGCTTAATTCCGGAATGCAATTCCAGTTGATATTAGTTACAATGCATATTGAAGATTCCACTGCAGTGGAGTTTGCCCAAAAATTGAAAGCTGAAGGAATTGACATTCCTATAGTATTGATAGGATTTTATAACAAAGCTCTTGCCGCAATATTAAACTCGAATCAAAAAAGTGTTTTCGATAAAGTTTTCGTCTGGACCGGAGATTATCGATTAATTATAGGGATAATCAAATATATTGAAGACAGAAAAAATCTTGAGAACGACGTAAACAATATCGGCGTGCAAATAATTCTTGTTATTGAGGATGATATAAGATATTATTCCGCTTTCATGCCGATGATTTACACGGAATTATTTAAACAATCCCAATCACTTTTGGATGAAACGGTTAATCTTTCCCACCGTTATTTAAGAATGAGAGCCAGGCCTAAAATCATTCTTTGTTCCGACTATGAGAGTGCGGAAAATTTTTACAATCAATATAAGGAATACATACAGGGAATAATAACAGACGTAGAATTTCCGCGAAACGGGAAAATGGATCCCAAAGCCGGAATTCGATTTGCAAAGAAAATAAAAGATGAATTCATTGATATACCCGTTGTTATTCAATCGAATGTGCCGGATAACGAAGAAGTTGCATATTCCATTGGAGCTTCGTTTTTGTTGAAGGAAAGCCCGACACTGCTTCACGATTTGAACAAATTTATGAGGGAGCAATTCAGTTTCGGCGATTTCATATTCCGCAACGAACAAGGACACGAAGTAGCAAGAGCGAAAAACTTATACGATCTTGAGAAAAAAATAAAAACCATCCCTTTGGAAAGTTTGATCTACCATGCATCCAGAAATCACTTTTCTAATTGGTTGAAAGCTCGTACCGAATTTTATTTGGCACATAAATTAAGGCCTAAAAAAGTAAGTGATTTTAAAGATCCCGAGGAGCTCAGGAATCTTTTAATTGAAACGGTTGCAGAATTTCGAATTAATAGGCAGCGGGCGGTAATAAACGATTTTAACAAAGAGACTTTCGATTTTACAGCAACCTTTACCAGGATCGGGGGAGGATCAATTGGGGGTAAGGCAAGAGGGTTGGCATTTATCAACTATTTAATTCATACTCTCGAACTCCGAAATAAGTTCGATGATGTTGAAATTGCGATTCCTTCGCTTCTTGTGATTGGTACCGAAGTATTTGATGAATTCATTGAAAAAAATAATTTATACGATTTTGCTATCCGGTCGGATAACGATGAACAAATAAACGAAAAGTTCCGCGCTGCTCAATACTTTCCTCAGGAAATCATTGATGCTTTGTACGAATTCCTATCCATTGTGAATACACCAATTGCTGTCAGATCATCGAGCCTGCTGGAAGATTCACAAGGACAACCTTTTGCCGGAGTTTACGAAACAATAATGCTTCCAAATAATCACCCTAATATTACGGTCAGATTTCACCAACTCTTCTTGGCTATTAAAAGAATTTATGCTTCCACATATTTTTCGAGGGCTAAAGAATATATAAAAATGACTACTTACCGTCTGGAAGATGAAAAGATGGCGGTTGTAATTCAAAAATTATCGGGTAATATTCATCAAGATAGATTTTACCCGGATTTTTCAGGAGTGGCAAGATCATATAATTTTTATCCAACACCGCCGTTAAAAGCTAAAGACGGCATTGCCGCAGTTGGTTTGGGATTGGGTAAAATAATAACCGACGGAGGAAATGTTATAAGGTTTTGCCCTAAATACCCAAAGCATTTAATACAGTTTTCGGATGTGAAAAAGACATTGGATTATGTACAGAAGTATTTTTATACACTCCGTCTGGATACTGATTCGCAGAATCTCGAATACATCGAAGAAGATACATTCTTGGAAAAGCATGATCTGTCGGTTGCCGATAAAGACGGAATTCTGAATCTCACAGGTTCAACTTATTCTCCCGAGAATAATGCGATTTATGACGGTGTATCCAGACCGGGGATAAAACTATTTACTCTTGCACCAATTTTAAAATTTAATGCATTCCCACTTGCGGAAATAATTGACGTAATTATGAAGTTGGGGAAATGGGGAATGGCAACACCCGTTGAATTGGAATTCGCAGTTAATCTTTCCAGAAACCAAGAAGGGAAAAGGACATTTTCAATCCTACAAATCCGACCTTTGGTTGTTTCCGACGAAATAGTTGAACGCGACCTTTCCATGTATTCTCAAGACCAAATACTCTGTAAAAGTTCGAATGTGCTTGGTAACGGACTGAATGAAGAAATTAAGGACATTATATTTGTTGATAAAGAAAAATTTGAAAGATCGAAAACAAAAGAAGTAGCGGAAGAATTAACCGAATTAAATACAAAACTTGTTAATTCTGCAAAGCCATATTTGTTGGTAGTTCTGGGACGCTTGGGTACCCTCGATCCTTGGCTTGGTATTCCTGTGCAGTGGGGAAATATATGCGGAGCAAAAGCAATCATTGAAACAGATTTCGAGGATATGGTTGTAGAGCCTTCCCAAGGTTCTCACTTTTTCCAAAATCTTACATCATTTCAAATTATTTATTTTACGGTTCATTCCAACGTGAAAGATTCATACCTGGACTATGATTGGTTGAGTAAACAAAAAGCTCAAAGCATGGAATTCGTTAAGCATATTGAATTGGAAAATCCATTAAAGGTGATTGTAAACGGAAAGAAAAACGAAGGAATAATTGTAAAACCATGATTAATTCCTAAATGGTTATATTTGCCGCATGAGTAATATAAGTTTTGTAAAATCGATAGTTAAAATAGAGCAAAAGCCTAAACTTAAATTACCCGAATTGGTTCTTTGCGGAAGAAGCAATGTAGGCAAATCATCTTTTATAAATTCTTTGTTTAATAGGAAGGATTTAGCCAAGGTAAGTTCTTCGCCGGGTAAAACTAGAACTATAAATTATTTTTCCGTTCACGAAAAATTTTATTTAGTCGATCTTCCCGGCTTTGGGTTTGCTAAAGTTTCTCAAAAAGAAAAAGAAAAGTGGCAAAAGTCGATAACGGAATTCCTTTCGAAATCGAATGAAATAAAATATGCTTTTCATTTAATCGATTCGAGGCATCAACCCACAGCGTTGGACGAAATGTTGAACGAATTTTTAATTAATTATAACATCGATTTTAAGATTATATTAACCAAAGTCGATAAGTTAAATCAATCCGAAAAAAGTAAAGTAGTGAAAAATTTACAGGCTGTGTTTCCGGACTTCAAACTGAATGAAGATATTTTTCTTTATTCTTCATTGAAGGGAACCGGGAAGAACGAAATGAAGAAATTCATTCAAAAGGAGTTTTCCGTAAAATTATAATTTGCCTTTATGATCATTGGTTTTCTTGCTTTTTCCTTTTCCTAAATATATTTTTAATAGTTGTTTTTAAGAGATAATTAAACGAGTGTGAATGCTTGACCGACGTAACCGTAAAAGAATAATAATTTTTCTGCTGATTCCTCTTTTGGCTGTCATCCCTTTTTTAACTGAGGATTTGTCAATAAGAATTATTTCAACCGTACTTCTGGTGATATATGTTGGATTCATCATTTTTCTGAGGGATTCCAAACGTATTGAGGAAAGAATTTCGGAACCGGATTTGCCTGAGGATGATTTAGGATCCACTCCAAACCCTTATGAAAATTTGGAAACTGATGAGGGAGAAGGATTTGATATCATATCCCCCAAGAAGGAAGTGGAGATTATTACAGCAGACGAATATAATTCCAGAGTTGTATCCAGACCGGTAACGGATTTCAAACCAAAAGACCTTAAAGAGAATTACATTAAAATAGCTACCGAGGAAATTCCTTCGAACTTCAGCCACGATGAGTATTTCGGTTTTGTACTGGAAAAACTGCTTAATGTTGCAAAGGATTCATTTCTTGCCCATTCTGCAATGTTTTTTTGGTATAATGCAAAAAAGAATAAGTTAACCTTGGATAGATTCGTTTCTCCTAGCGATACCATCACTCGTCAAAAATTTGATATAGAAAATGACCTGCTTAGCGAAATTGTAAATAAAGAAGAACCTCAATGGATTGGAAATATTTCTCCGGCAGCCGAACCTGATGTAATTCGTTACTATTCTTCTCCTCAAGGAATAAGAAGTTTTATCGGCGTTCCTCTCTTTTACGGAAAACATTTGACCGGAATTTTAGCTCTCGATTCCAAAGACCAAGATGCATTTGGCCCCGAAACGGCATGGACTTTGGGAAGACTCGTTCGTGTTATTTCGGTTTTGATTTCTTTGTTCGAGGAAAAATATTCCGAATCCATTTCCGAGCAGAGATTGAATGCGTTGATTTCAATACTCAGTGTAGATAAGAAGTTTATTGAACCGGATGAACTGTTCGATACAATTGAAAATGCTGTAAGAAACTTGATTAAATGGGATGTATTTACTTTTGTCTATTTCGATCCCAAAACGAAAAGATTTTTAACTTCCCGTATTGTAAACAACACCACTCTGAAATATGTGGGAGAAGGACTGGAAATCGATCTCAATAAATCTTTTGCCGGGAAGGCAATCAATACCGGAATACCGGTTTACATAGAAGATACGTCGGATACCAGTAAACCTCAAATTAGATTCACCGAAGCCGAAGATATAACTTTCGACGGTTCTTTCCTGGCACTTCCGTTGGTTTACGAAGACCAGAATTTCGGTGTCCTTTGTTTCGAAAATTTAAAGAAATCATTCTATACAAATTCCGATATAAAATTTTACAAGAATGCAATCAAAATATTTGCATTCATTGCTTATTCACATTCAAATCAAAATGCATTGAGAGGATTACTATCCGTTGATCCGGAAACGAAACTTTTGAATAAAGATTGGTTTTTTGCAAGTCTAGAGCAGGACTTATTAAAACAGAACGAAGTGAAATCTCCCGGTTCCTTGGCTTTGGTTCATATTGATGAATTTTTAGAACAAGATTCACTCTTCGAAGGAGATCCCTTCCCGAAAGTATTGAAAGAAATTAAAAACATGATTTTGGCAGAACTTCCTCCATTGGCTACAATTGGTAGAATTTCGAGAAGGGTTATTGCTATTCACTTTTTTAACAAAACAGTTCAAGACGTATTTTTATGGGCTGAAAAAATAAGAATAAAGATTGCTCGAAAACCAATGTCGGTTCTTGCAAAGCAAAATACATTCACAATTAGTGTCGGTATAGCCGGAACTGCCGGTAAAACCGACACGGAAGAAGTTCTGAGTAATGCTACGTTGGCTTTGAATAAGGCGATAGAACGTGGCGGAAATGCTGTTCAACGAGTAAATTAAAGATGATATGAAAAATTTTACAATAATAGTTTTAGATGGTGTAGGCATTGGAGAATTACCCGATGCTGGTAATTATGGTGATTCCGGCAGCAATACTTTAGTAAACATGGCAGAAGTATTGGGTGGTTTGAATTTACCAAATCTCCAAAAAATGGGATTGGGAAATATCACAAAGATAAATGGTGTTGATGCTGTAGAACATCCGCTTGCCTCCTTTGGCAAAATGGCAGAAGCATCCAAAGGGAAAGACAGTACTACCGGTCATTGGGAATTGGGCGGACTGAAAATAGAATTTGACTTTCCTTATTATCCGGATGGATTTCCCGAAGAATTGATAAACGATTTTATTTCTAAAACCGGTGTGAAGGGAATTCTGGGCAACAAAGCGGCTTCCGGAACGGAAATCATTAAAGAACTTGGTGATCAACATGTTCAAACGGGTTTTCCGATTGTATATACTTCTGCAGATTCGGTTTTCCAAATTGCAGCTCACGAAGAAGTCATTCCATTAAATCGATTATATGAAATTTGTGAAATTGCAAGGAATGAAGTTTTGGTTGGCGAACATGCAGTAGGTAGAGTTATAGCCAGACCATTCATCGGCACTTCGGGAAATTATACGCGTACAACAAATAGAAAGGATTTTTCCATAGAGCCGCCCGAAACAACACTTTTGGATCTGTTCCAGCAAGAAGGTATTCACACTATCGCAGTCGGGAAAGTGAATGATCTTTTCAGCTATCGCGGGATTACGGAGAAAAGGAAAACAAAATCGAATAGTGAAGGAATTCTGGAAATAATTGATTGCTTAAAATCTAAGAGTAACTCTTTAATTTTTGCTAATCTTGTCGACTTCGATGTTTATTTTGGTCATAGGAATGATCCGGAAGGATTTCACAAAGCATTGAGGGAATTCGATGATAAATTACCGGAAATAATTGAGGCGATGAGCGAAGATGATGCATTGGTAATCACAGCCGATCACGGTAACGATCCCACTACTCCGTCGACGGATCATTCAAGGGAATATGTTCCTCTCTTATTCTTCATGAAAAATAAAGAAGGAAGGAACTTGGGAGTTCGCAAAACGTTTGCCGACGTTGCCCAAACGGCATGTAGCTTTTTCGGTGTGAAAAATTCTTTGAAGGGAGAGAGTTTCCTTGAAGGATAAAGACAATTACATACTGGCAGCGGAATTGGAAGCTGAGATGCGGAATGGTGAAATCGTATTCACCGATGATGCGAAAAATTTAATGAAGACGATAAATTCAAAAAATGTACTTGTCGATATTTTTGTTAACGTGGAAGATGACTTGGATAGATTTAATATAGATAAAGAATTGTTTTATAATATTACTTCGGTTCAACGAATTCCCAAGAAAGTTACTCTTGATTTTTTGTCCGTAAAAGGTGAGATTGACGACAATGATTTTTTACTTAGGTTAAAAAATGCCAGATAAAAAAGAATTTTTTGTAGAAACAGATATATTGGTTGAACATTTGACTCATAAAGACAAAAGCTCTCCTTCTTTTTTGGAGAAAGCAATGAGTCAAGGAGATTGTTTTACATCGGTATTAAATGCCAGTGAACTCTATTTTGCAGTTACTTCCAAAGAAGAAAAAGAGATTATTGATAAATTGTTATATGCTGTTAAAGTATTGGGAGTTAGTTCCCGGTATGCCCTTCAAACAAGTGAATTCAATGGAAAATTGAAAACGGTTAGGGATGCGTTAATTGCATCTTTAGTAAAAATAAATAAACTACCCATTGTTACTTCTGATGAAACAAAATATGCAAATACCGATTTGAAAATTATTTCACCCTTAGAGTTGTGAGGATAAATGAAACTTGGTAAAGTAATAGGCACCGTTTGGTCAACAAGAAAAGATGAGAATTTAGTTGGAATGAAATTTTTAATCGTCGAAGATTTGAATCTCGATTACACTCCCAAAGGGAGCACTACGGTTTGTGTAGATTCCGTAGGTGCAGGAGTTGGGGAGGTAGTACTTTATGCCTCAGGATCTTCGGCAAGGCAAACAGTAATTACCAAAAACCGTCCTGTGGATGCAGTGATAATGGCTATAGTAGATAAACTGGATGTAAGCGAAAAGAAACAGAAGGCAAAGGAAAAGTAATGCAGCTCGGGCGGGTAATTGGAAATATTTGGGCAACAAGAAAATATGAAGCTGTTAAAGGTTATAAGTTACAATTGGTTCAACCTATCGATTCGAACAAAAATGATTTGGGAGATCCGATAATTGCGGTTGATACCATAGGAGCCGGAAGCGGAGAAATTGTTTTTTATATCACTTCCAGCGAAGCCGTTATACCTATGGATGTGGATATGGCTCCGGTGGATGCTTCAATTGTAGGAATAGTTGATTCTATCAATTCTGAAATAAATTAAGGGAGTTGTAATTGAAGATACAAAAAAACTACACTAACAGAGACAGCCATTCTCTGGATAGGTATCTTCAAGAAATTGGGAAGGTGCCTTTGCTTACATCCGAAGAAGAAATTGAATTGGCAAAGAAAATTAAAGAGGGTGATCAAGCTGCATTGGATAAGCTTGTTAAAGCCAACCTCCGTTTTGTTGTAAGTGTTGCAAAGCAATATCAAAACCAAGGTCTTTCTTTGGGTGATTTAATCAACGAAGGGAATTTGGGATTGATTAAGGCTGCAAAAAGATTTGATGAAACCCGCGGATTCAAATTTATTTCTTACGCTGTATGGTGGGTTCGACAATCAATTCTTCAGGCTCTTGCAGAACAATCCAGGATTGTAAGACTTCCTCTGAATAAGGTTGGGGATTTAAGCAAGATAGGTAAAACATATGCAAAACTTGAACAGGAATTTGAGAGAGAGCCAACTCCGGAAGAACTTGCCAAAGAACTTGATATGGAATTGAAAGAGGTAAACGAAGCAATGAAGCAAGCCGGCAGGCATATTTCGATGGATGCTCCTTTTCAGAACGGCGAAGAAAACAGATTGTTGGATATACTTGAAAATAGGAATGATCCCACTCCTGATCAGCAGTTAATGATTAATTCGCTTCATGAAGAAATTGAAAGAGTACTTAAAACCCTCAAGGATAGAGAAGCAGATGTTGTAAGAATGTACTTCGGTTTGGACGGAAATCATCCTATGACGCTGGAAGAAATTGGAGAAAAGTTTAATCTTACGAGGGAAAGAGTTCGTCAAATTAAAGAGAAGGCAATAAGGAGGTTGCGGCTTCAGAGTAGAAGTTCGAACTTGAGAGGATATTTGGGCTGAGGATGAAATCCTTAAAGGAAATAATCATTTTCTTTTTTGCCGGGATTTTATTCGTTTCATGCGGCTCATCATCATATTCATCTAGATATGGAAAGAAAACATCAACGGAAAAAAGTAGTAACGGTTCCACGGTAAGATTCACTTCAAAAGAAAAAAAGGAGACCTCACAACCGGAGGGAAATATTATCGAAAATGAATTTGACGAAGCACCTTCCGAAGATACTTCACTGAATACATCCGAATTTTTGAAAAAATACAACAATCTGAAATCACTCGGAGTAGCTCTCACACCAAGAGAGAAACTGATTTTCGAAGTGATTGATTTTCTAAACACTCCCTACAAGTATGGGGGAAATGATAAAAAGGGAATTGATTGTTCCGGATTCACAAAACAAATATTCGAGAAATCAGTCGGGATTTCATTGCCCAGAACTGCAAGCGAACAGTATTTGAACGGAAACGAAATTTCTGCTCCGGACAAATTGAAATTTGGCGACCTTGTATTTTTCAATACTACGAAAAATAAATTCCCGGGTCATGTGGGAATTTATCTCGGCAACGATCTTTTCGTTCATTCAAGCGTTAGCAGAGGGGTAACGGTTTCTTCTATTTTATCGGATTATTGGATTAAACGGTTTGTAGGCGGAAGAAGAATCGAAAACGTTTTTCATTAATTCAAATTTGATTTCTATTCATAATAACAACTAAAATTTTCACTTTTAATCTTAAACATTAAATATCATTGAAATAGCTTCAGTGATAAATTGATATTCGTTATGAGATGATTTAATTTTCTTAACGACAGAAAATAAAATTTGGAGAATGAAATGGAATACAGAATTGAAACTGATACCATGGGGGAAGTTAAAGTACCCGCCGACAAATATTACGGCGCGCAAACTGCCAGAAGTTTAATGAATTTTAAGATTGGATACGAAAGGATGCCGAGAGAATTAATTAGAGCGCTCGGTGTATTAAAAAAAGCCGCTGCATTGGCAAATGAAGAACTCGGAATGCTGCCGTCGGAAAAGGCAAAACTGATTGTTCAGGCTGCGGATGAAGTTATCGAAGGAAAATTGGATGAACATTTCCCATTGGTGGTTTGGCAAACCGGAAGTGGAACGCAAACCAACATGAACACCAACGAAGTAATAGCGAATCGCGCAATTGAAATTGCGGGTGGTCAATTGGGTAGCAAAAATCCGATTCACCCAAACGACGACGTAAACAAGGCTCAATCTTCGAACGATACTTTCCCAACAGCAATGCACATTTCCGCTGTTGAAGAAATTCACAGAAGATTAATACCTATGGTAACTAAATTAAGAGATGCTCTTCAGGAAAAAGCCGAAGAGTTTAAAGATATTGTTAAAATTGGTAGAACCCATTTGATGGATGCAGTTCCTCTTACATTGGGCCAGGAGTTCAGCGGTTATGTTCAACAATTGAACAATGGCTTGGATAGAATTAATGGTTGCTTGCCGAGATTATCCGAATTGGCTTTGGGTGGAACTGCCGTAGGTACGGGATTGAACACCCACAAAGATTTTGCCGAATTAGCCGCAAAGAAAATTTCCGAAATTACAGGATTGGAATTTAAATCGGCACCGAATAAATTCGAAGCCTTGGCTGCCCACGATGCGATAGTGGAAACCAGTGGTGTAATGAAAACATTGGCTGCTTCGTTAATGAAAATTGCTAACGATATTCGCTGGTTGGGCAGCGGTCCGAGATGCGGAATAGGGGAAATCCAATTGCCTGCAAATGAGCCGGGTTCCTCAATTATGCCGGGTAAAGTTAACCCGACACAATGCGAAGCAATGACAATGGTTTGCGCACAAGTAATCGGAAACGATACAACTATTAATGTTGCCGGTGCCAGTGGTAATTTTGAGTTGAATGTGTTCAAACCGGTTATGATTTATAACTTGCTCCAGTCAATCAGATTGATTGCAGATGCTTGCGAAAGCTTTACCGACAAAGCTGTAGTAGGAATTAAAGCAAACAAAGAAAAAATTGATTATTTCTTGCATAATTCTTTGATGCTGGTAACTGCTTTGAATCCGCATGTCGGTTATGATAATGCTGCAAAGATTGCAAAGAAAGCCTTTGCTGATAATACATCATTAAAACAAGCTGCGGTTGAATTAGGCATACTTACAGAGGAACAATTTGACGAATTCGTTCGTCCCGAACAAATGATTGGACCTAAAGAATAAAGATGAAAAAACTATTTATATTCAGCCTCCTTACAATTTTTTTGTTGGGAGGCTGCGATATTCTAACTAGTGATTCCAGAGGAATTGAGTATGACGAAGGAACCGTCAAATTTATTGACCTCGAAGGAGGTTTTTGGGGAATCATTACTTTTAAGGATGAACATTTTGATGTGAAAAATTTACCGGAAGAATTCCAAGTAGACGGCTTGAAAGTTAAATTCCTCTATAAGTTTGCTGATGATCAAGTTTCTTTTCATATGTGGGGAAAAATCATAGAAATAATTGAAATATCAAAATTGTGAGGAGATAAATATGGCTGATCCTAAATCACCACAAAAAATGCCTTATGTAATGGATGCTGAACCGAAAAAATATGCATGGTGCTCTTGTGGCGAAAGTTCCAAACAACCCTTTTGCGACGGCTCCCACAAAGGAACGGAATTTTCACCGGTAATAGTTGAAATAGAGGAAAACAAACGTGTTGCCTGGTGTGGCTGTAAGAAATCAAACAATAAACCTTTTTGCGACGGAACACATAGTAAGATATAGTTATGGATGAATATTCTGGAATAATTTCTTTATTTATTGCTTGTATAGAATTACTTCTCTTAATCAATGTAATTGTTTTTGCTGAGAAGAACGAGGTTAATAACGCTGCTATCAGAATAATACTTTTGCTGCTTCTTTACCAATTGAGTGAATTTATTATCTGTTTTGCCGGCATAGAAAAACAAACGATAATTTATGCGGCATTTGCCGTAATAACATTATTACCTCCTTTGGGATTATATCTTGTATTGAAATTTCATGATATGGATTTCAAATACAGTTTGGTTATCTATTTACCGGCACTCTTTTTCATCTTTTATTATCCGTTAAGACTAGGAGAATTTTTCGTTACGAAATGTACCGTTCTCTATGCCGTTTATAATTATCCGCTCGGTTTTTCGTATGGTGTTGTTTATTATTTGCCGATTTTGGCTTCGTTGATAATTTTAGGGATTAAACATGCCCGAATAAATGATAAAAATCGAAAAAAATTATCCTTATCTTTAGTGCTCGGATTTTATCTGACTTTCGTTCCGGCTTTTGCAGCCGGGTTATTATACGAAAGTTATCAATCCGCGATTGAAAGTTTGATGTGCAAACAAGCAGTGATTTTGGCACTTGCATTAACATATTTTGCTATAACCAATAAAACCGAAAAAGAAGTTGAGCAGCAAGGAAACGATAATTAACATTTATGTAATAATTGAAAACGGAAAAGTTACTTCGTTTAAAGCCCATCCATACTTTGCCGATGGTACTGACAGAGAAAAAATTGAATTTCTACAGTCGAAGGTGAAAGAAGACTATCCTTTGTCCCAGGAATTTCCTGCTCCCGTTTCTCCCTCCGGGAATTTTATGTCCTACGATAAATTTTCCAAATTGGAAGAACGTGGTATGCAAAAGGAATTGTATGGAAGAATATTTGATGAATTCGATCTTCCGGATAACCCGCTGATTTTAGTTACTCCGGTTGTAGACGGAAAAATAATTGAAAATAAATTGTTTTAGGAGCAAAGATGAAACCGATTGAAGAACTTAGTATTAATACAATCAGATTTTTAGCAGTTGATGCAATTCAGAAAGCAAATTCCGGTCACCCCGGAATGCCGATGGGTTGTGCGCCAATTGGATACCTGCTGTATAAAGAAATAATGAATTATGATCCTTCACATCCCAAGTGGATTAACAGAGATAGATTTGTGCTTTCCGCCGGACACGGAAGCATGCTGCTCTATTCGCTTTTGCATCTCAGCGGATTTAATGTAACACTCGACGATCTCAAAAACTTTCGTCAGTGGGGAAGTATTACTCCGGGACATCCGGAATTCGGTTTAACTGAAGGAGTGGAAACCACAACAGGCCCTTTGGGACAAGG
>CAZULK010000061.1:0-11729 GCA_964621225.1 uncultured Melioribacteraceae bacterium
ATTCCCACCAAAGCCTCGCCGGCAACCAATCCAGAAGCGAGTAACAGTCCGGTATTGTTGACCGTTTCCCGGTCTTCGTCAGATTCAATGTGCTTTTCGGCTGCTTTATCTACAAAATATTTAATGATTCCTCCAACAAAAATAGCAAATGTTGTGTTGAAGGGGAGGTACATTCCCACCGCGATTAGCATGGGGGAGGGAGCATCGATGAGGATTAATCCTACGGCAAAAAACATTCCAGCCAAAACAAGCGGCCATGCCATTTCTCCGCCAACTATTCCTTTACTAATCATTGCCATTAATCCGGCTTGAGGAGCAGGCAATGCATCGCTACCGATAGTATTTGCTTCGTGCAATAACATAATCGGAAGTACCATAACGGCTGCGGCAAACACAACCCCGATCAATTCACCCAATTCCATTTTCCATGGAGTACCGCCGAGTAATTGACCGACTTTAAGGTCTTGCATCATGTCTCCGGCCACACCGGCAACCACGCAAACTACGGATGCTACGGCCAAAGCTGCAATTACTCCGGAATCGCCTTTCATTCCTATTAAAACCATCAATACTGCTGCAATTAACAGTGTCGAAAGAGTCAAACCGGAAATCGGATTGGAAGAACTTCCAATTATTCCAACCAAATAACCTGCGACGGCTGCAAATACGAATGCCGCGAAAGCCATTACCGCAGCTGAAACTATTGCTGAACCGAAGTTGTGTGTAAATGCGCTGTAAAGAAATATCATCGCAATGAAAATTGCACCCAAAGAGATTAAGACTTTATCAAATGGAAGGTCTTTATCCGTACGTTTTTCTTCTTTGCCGGAATCCTTTGCAGCTTTAATATCTTTAAATCCTTTTCCTATTCCTTGCAATAAACTTTTTCTCATTTTGAACAAGGTGTAAAATGCACCAACCAACATACCGCCAACCGCTATCGGTTTTACAGTTCCGTTGTATGCTGTTTTGGCAACCTGTATCCAATCGCCACCGTTTGAAATTAGTGAATTTAAATCACCGTACATCAAGAAAAGTACTATCGGCATGAGGAAAATCCAACCAAATACACCACCGGAGAAGGTGATTGCCGCTAATCTGAAACCAATGATATAACCGACACCTAAAAAGGCAGGGGATGCTGTGGGGCTTTCCACAAAAACTCCGCCTTTCTGTTTTATGGTTGAAATTATATCGCCATTACCGTTGAGCAAATTAATTTTCGAAAGTCCAAACTGCCAAAATCCTCTCACACTGTCTTTAATTACTGTGATTCCGTTAGGGTTTTTGAAGATTTCGATCAACGCACCAAGTCCCAATGTGGAAACGACATACTTAGCGCCCGTTCTTCCGCCTTGTCCGGCTTTCACGATTTCGGTACAAGCCTGACTTTCGGGAAAGGGGAGAGAATTATCTTCGACCAAAGTTTTTCTAAGAATGGTAATCAACAAAACTCCGAGCACACCGCCAACAAGCATTAAAAGTGTACTTTCCCAATAGTTGAATTCATCCCATACGCCACTAATAACAAAAGCGGGAATGGTAAAGATGGCACCCGCCGCAAGTGCTTCACCAACTGAAGCCGTGGTACGGGCAATGTTTTCTTCCAAAATATTTCCTTTGAAAACTCTCAGCACCGCCATCGCGATAACCGCGGCAGGAAAAGTTGCAGCTACTGTCATACCTGCTTTCAATCCTAAATAAGCATTGGCTGCACCAAGAATCATTGCTAAAATTACACCTAAGGAGAGAGATTTGAATGTTAACTCTTTCATATTCTCTTCCGGGGGAACGAAAGGTTTGAATCCGTTACTCAAGATTTATCCTCCTATGTTAGTAAGCAGAAATAATTCAAAATCAAAGAGTGAAAATAGTTGTTTCTTTCCGTTATTTCAAAAGTCTTTCAGAACTTCAAATTTCTCATACCGATATGACAAATTGCAAAATCATATTTTACAGGATCGAAAGGATCGAACTTTTTCAGCTCATTAGTAATCTCCTCAGCCATTTTCCAACTCAAATTTTTCCTTTTTGTGAACTTCAATGCCTTGCAAATTTTTGCGACATGAGTATCAACGGGAATTACCAATTGAGAAGGGGAAATTTCCTTCCATAATCCAAAATCGAGTTCGTCTTGTCTTACCATCCACCTTAAAAACAGATTCATCCTTTTGCATGTACTTCCTTTGGAAGGGGAAGGAAACATAAACTTTACTCCCGGAGTTAAGGGCGAAAATTTTTCCGATAACGAAATTAAATTTTCTGAAAAGAAACTCAAAGCCGGTTTTATGTTCGGTGAATTTGGGAAATGATACAATAAAAATAGGTATTTCAAGGATTTATACTCAGTGTATATCTTATTCATTGTTAAGAATAATGTATGAATATCATCCGGAGTGAAAAATCTATGTTTGATTTTAATGAAAGGATTATTTTTTCGTCTCTTATAATTTAGTACAAACTTATGAGGTTCATCCCCCATGATGTTGTGTAGTTTTTCCAGCGTACTCATTATTTGAGCAATATTTCCGTAGGCAAAAATGGATGAAACAAAGGCGGAAATTTCAATATCAAACCAATTAGTATAGCGGTGAGGAAATTCGAGTGGATCCGGATGAATTTGAGATCTGTCGAAATATTTGTAATGGTAATTAAGTTTTCTCTTTAATTTTTTCTCTCTTTCGGTTAATCTCACTTTAAACTCTATTTAAGTAATATCATTTTTTTCGTGAATGATTTCGCACCGTTCGAAACTGTGTAGAAATAAATTCCGCTCGGTTCTTCAATTAATTTCAATTCAATATCATTTCTTCCCGCTGTTTGGAAGTTCCGGGAAAATTTTCTGACTACTCTTCCTAGAATATCACTGACTGTAACTTTTACCAATCCAGGTTTTAATACATCTACTGGGATAATAGTTGAAGGATTAAATGGATTCGGGAAGTTTTGATAAACTTTGAATTCTGATGGTTGAATATCATCTTTTTGAACTGAAGTGATTAAAAGACTGTCTTCAATTAATGCCGTCCAAACGCTAAGGTTGTAATTCTGAAGCTCCATCCAAATCGGATAAATCTTTCCCTTATAAGCAGAAATACCTGTGTAGTCTCCAAAAAATACATTTCTAGTAGGGGTAAAGTGTTCGTCTGTTATCTTAAATTCTTCAAAAGATTGACCTCCGTCCGTTGAGCGGGCAAGGTAAAATTCCGTATTTACATCGGATGTATTCCGTCTGTCGTAGTAAGAAACATAAATATTCCCGGTCGATGAATCCACGGTTCCCCAGCAGAAGAATTGGTGTCGGGAAGAATTATCGCTGTTCACTTTTATTGGGTCACTCCAAGTAATACCCGAATCGGTAGATCTTGTAATGAATACATCTGTGTTTGATATTCCGTTACGTTGATCGGAGACCAATACATAAATGTTCCCGCGAAAAGGGGAGTTGCTTACATCGCACATAGTTACGGGCAAACCGTTAGCTCTCGATATTCCGGGAATAGAAAAATCCCAACCGCCCGGTTGAGTCATTATTTCTTTATTCCTTGAAAAAGACTTTCCGCCGTCGAGAGATTTTGTAAAATAAATCTTTTCATTCAATGCATAAGCAATGTAGATTTCTCCGTTGGGGCCAACTGCAGGTACGGCTCCTTCTGCAGTTTCATCTTCATCAATACAATTCCCTTCGAAGTCGCTTATCGTTATCGGTTCACTCCAAGTTAAACCCCGGTCTGTGGAACGGGAAAATAAAATTCTTGAATGGCAATTATCGGACTGATTACCGTAATCATCGAATTCAGTCCAACTCATATAAATATTTCCGTGATATTGGGAATTCGTCAAATCGACTGCAAGCCATTCTTTATCTTGATTTCTCGGAGCTTTCAATCCAATTCCCACTCCGTCATTCCAAGTGGCTCCGTAATCTGTTGAACGCTGTACAACAATTCTGTCAATCCAATATCCGTTTACAGGATTGCTAAGATGAGCAAAATAGATATAACCGCTATCGTCGAAAACCACACACGGATCGCCCCACACACCAAGCGAAGATTGAAGTGTCGATTCTTTCCAAGTGTTGCCGCCATCGGTTGATATATAAAAATAATCGATATTAGCTCCGGCAGCCAAAATATTCGGATCGACCGGGTTAATTGCAATTGTTACTTCTTCCGGATTGTTCGAATTTGGTGCGCTAACTCTAACATTAGGAAATTGTGCATAGGATATTGATGATAAAAATAAAACGATGATTAGTAATCTCATTCCTTTATACCATATGTATTTATAAGATAAATCATTTCTTTAACTGCTCTTTCGAGTCCGACAAAGAGTGCATGGGAAATTACCGAATGCCCGATGGAAACTTCATCAATACCTTCGACCAAGAGGAATTCTTTAATATTGTTATAATCCAATCCATGCCCTGCGTTTACACCCAATCCCAATTTTTTAGCATGCTTGGCAGCAACTCTTATTCTTTCTAATTCATCGAACATTTCTTCTTCTGTAGCCGCATTAGAATATATTCCGGTGTGAATCTCGATGCAATCAGCATTTATTTCTGCCGAAGCATCAATTTGATTTATATCCGGTTCAATAAATAAAGAAACGGGTATGTCGTATTCGTGTAATTCCGAAATTGCATCGCGGTATGTATCTATATTATCAATTACATTTATCCCGCCTTCAGTAGTTAATTCTTGTCTTTTCTCCGGAACCAAAGTTGCCAATTCGGGTTGCACATCTTTGGCAATGCTCATAATATCGGGGGAGATTGCCATTTCTAAATCCAGTTTGGTGGTAATCATTTCCCTTAGTAATCTAACGTCTCTTTCATTTATATGTCTTCTGTCTTCCCTTAGATGAACAACAATACCGTCAACGCCAAACTTTTCTGCCATCAATGCAAAAGTTACCGGATCCGGTTGACCCTCTCCACGGGCGTTTCTAACGGTTGCAACATGGTCAACATTCAATGAGAATTTCATCTTTCGCTCCAATTAAATTTTTCTATCAATCAAAATTAAAATAATATATAGTAAGAAAAAACATCGGACTATTAAAACTTATGAAATTTATGCTTCAACAAAATAGAATTAAATTTGGTGAAATCAATTGAATTAAAATGTTTCCAGACAAAAAAAATATTCTTAAATTTTATATCCATTTTAAAATATTAAAGATAAGAGGTAATAGTGGCACTTTTAGTAGTAGGTTCTTTAGGAATTGATGATATTGAAACTCCATTTGATAAAGTGGAAAATGCTTTGGGCGGTTCGGCTACATATATCTCGTTAGCCGCGAGTTATTTTACAAGTCCTATTCACCTGGTTGGTGTTGTGGGAGACGATTTTGATAAAAAGTATATTGAATTGCTTGAAGATCATGATATCGATTTGGAGGGATTACAAATAATAGAAGGTGGTAAAACGTTCCGATGGGGCGGAAAGTATCATTATGATTTGAATGTAAGGGATACACTTTTCACTCACCTTGGTGTGTTCGAGAATTTCGATCCTGTAATCCCCGAAAAATCACGCAAGGCAAAGTACGTTATGCTGGGGAATATTTTGCCGAAGCTACAATTAAGTGTTTTGGATCAAATGGATAATCCGCAATTTGTTGTTTGCGATACGATGAATTTATGGATTGAAACAACTTTGGAAGACTTGAAAGAAGTTTTGAAACGTGTGAATGTTTTGATCATTAACGATTCCGAAGCAAGGCTTTTATCAAAAGAACCAAATTTAATAAGGGCTGCCAGAATTATTCAGGAAATGGGACCCGAATTCTTAATCATTAAAAAAGGAGAACACGGAGCTCTCTTATTTGGTGAGGGAAATATTTTCTCTGCACCCGCCTATCCTTTGGAAAATATCTTCGATCCTACCGGAGCCGGTGATGTTTTTGCCGGAGGTTTTACCGGTTATTTGCACAATACGAGAGACCTTTCTTTTGAAAATATGAAGAGAGCCGTGATATACGGTAGTGCAATGGCTTCTTTTGCGGTTGAACAATTCAGTACAAAAGGCTTGGAAGACTTAACCAAACTTCAAATTCAAGATAGATTTTTAGAGTTTATGGAGATATCGAGATTTGACGAAAAGTAGCGAATTTAAAACAATCGATTTTGTTGACGATAAATTAGTTTTAATTGATCAAACAAAACTTCCATTAAAAGAAGAATATATTATCACTGACAAGGTAGAAAGAATAGCAGAGTCAATAAGAAAACTGGAAGTTAGAGGTGCACCTGCAATCGGAATTACAGCGGCTTATGCGATGGCATTGGCGTTCAAAAATGATGTAAATAATAGGGAAGAGGTTTTTAAACAAAATTATAGTTTACTCGCTTCCACACGTCCCACTGCTGTAAATCTCTTTTGGGCTTTGGACGAAATGAAAGAATGTTTTGAGAGTAATAAAACTGTGGAGAATATTTATTCTGTTCTTCTGAAAAAAGCTAAAGAGATTCATCAAGATGATATCGATATGTGCAACCGGATGGCAGAAAACGGTTTGGCAATTTTCGAAGGTTCTCCCAAAAGGGTATTAACACATTGCAATACAGGACAGTTGGCTACCGGAGGTGGCGGAACGGCTCTGTATGTTATAATCAACGCATTCAAAAAGGGTTATGTGGAACATGTATATGTTGATGAAACCCGCCCTCTTTTGCAAGGCTCCCGTTTAACAGCTTTTGAACTGGACAAAGCAGGCGTACCGTTTTCAATCATTACAGATTCTACGGCAGCAATGTTGATGGCACAAGGGAAAATTGATTTGGCGATTACCGGTGCAGACAGAATTGCAGCCAATGGTGATTCTGCAAATAAAATAGGTACATACAGCGTTGCTGTAAATTGTAATTATCATAATTTGAAATTTTATATTGCTGCACCAATGAGTACCGTAGATAAAAATTGCCCTTCGGGAAAGGATATTGTTATTGAGGAAAGGAACAAAGAGGAAATAACAAAGATTAAAGATGTTCAAGTAACAAAAAATGAATATCCCGTATATTCTCCCGCCTTCGATGTTACACCTTTTGAACTCATTGATGGCATTATAACGGATGTAAAATTATTTAAGAAACCATATAATTTTAAGCAATAAAATGCCGGAGATTATCAAATTTACCGGATTGGTTTTAAAGAAGATCAACTATGGGGACACGAGCAAAATTGCGACCTTTTTTACAGGTGAATATGGCAAGATTACAGGAATATTGAAAGGGGGAAGGTCATCCAAAAGTAAAATCGGGTCAGTAGTAGATCAATTAAATGAAGTTGAAATAATTTTATATTCCAAGCCGAACCGGGAAGTGCAACTCATTTCCCAAGCAAATTTGAGTAGGTCATTCCCGGGAATTAAATCTGATTTGGATGCCCTTAAATATTCATCGGCTATTCTGGAGCTACTCGATTATTTTATTATGGAAAATGAAGCTCACGAAAGATTGTACCGTGGTGTTATAAGAATACTCGATTTAATCAATAATGATCCTCAAAGCACTCAAGTATATTTTGTGAAATTTATGTTGTTTTTCCTGGATGAAATCGGGTTCGGATTGAATTTGGATAATTGTAAAATTTGTGGAAAGAAATTTAAAGAAGGGGAAAAGGGACTTAACCTTGAATTGGGTTTTATATGTGAGGATTGCAAAAGCGATCATTTAGTTTCTTATAATTTAAATGAGGAACTTTTTAATAATCTTGTATGTCTAAGCACGAAAAATGACAATAATATTTATAATAATGAAGATTTAAATAAACTAATATTAATTCTCGAGAGGGTGATAATGTTTCACTCGCCAGATTTCCCGGGAATTAAATCTTTAAAAGTTTTTAATTGAGAGGTAACTATGTATAAAAAAAATATTTTAGCTTCGGCTGCATTAATTTTTATTGGAATTGTTTTCGGTGCCGTTCTCGTTTCAAGTTTTGGTTGGGTACGCCCAAGTATGGCGGACGTGAAGATAGGTGATAATTCAGAACCTTTAAATATATCTAGTCCTTCGGCTCAATCTTTTAACGATGCTTTTACCACAGTTGCAGAAAACGTTACACCTTCCATAGTAAGAATTACTGTTGTAAGTAAATCGAAAGAAGACCCGCACAGTGGATTCAGATTCTTTATGCCTTTTAACGATGAAATGCCAAAAGAGCAAAAAGGAGGAGGATCAGGGGTAATTATTTCAGATGAAGGATATATACTGACTAATAACCATGTTGTAGAAAATGCAGTTTCGGTAACGGTGGGATTGTACGATAAAAGGGAATTTCAAGCTGATGTAATTGGAACCGATCCTTTAACTGATTTAGCAGTGATTAAAATTGATGCGGACGAATTAACTGTAGCTAAACTGGGAGATTCTGATAAATTAAAAGTCGGTACTTGGGTTATGGCAATCGGAAATCCATTGGCATTGACTTCAACTGTAACAGCAGGTATAATCTCTGCCGTTAATAGAAATTTAAATTTAATAAGAGACAGCTATGGCGTTGAAGATTACATTCAAACGGATGCTGCTATCAATCCGGGTAATAGTGGCGGTGCTTTGGTAAACCTTAATGGTGAAGTGATAGGAATAAATTCTGCGATTGCTACAAACGGATTAACCGGAAGTTACATCGGTTATGGATTTGCGATACCGATTAATTTGGCTAAGACTGTTGCAGAAGACTTAATTGCAAACGGAAAAGTTAGCCGTGGTTATATTGGTGTAAATATCTCGGAAGTGAATGCCGCAACTGCGAAAGCTTTGGGTTTGGATAAGCCCCAAGGAGTTATGATACAGGGTATTGTTGATGGTGGTGCAGCATCCAAAGCGGATATTCGTGCGGGAGATATTATTCTTAAAATTGATGATAAAGAAGTGAATATGCCTAACGAACTCCAAAGTTATGTGGCAAGCAAACGAGCAGGACAAGACGTTGTACTCACTCTTTATAGAGACGGAGAAACAATTGAAAGGACAGTAACACTAAAAGCAAGAGAAGAAGGATCAACGCCAAAATTAGTGGATAATCCACATAAGAAAAAAGAGAATGATGAAAAGGAATTAAAAGAAATTACATTTGACGATCTCGGCCTTACCGTTAGGAATGCTACCGAGGATCAATTGGCTAAATTCAAAGCTGACAACGGTGTTCTTGTTGTTAATGTAAAACGATTCGGTAAAGCGGAAGATCAAGGTTTAGCCTCAGGTATTTTAATTTCGGAAGTAAACAAAGAAAAAATTCAAGACGTTTCCGAATTGGAGGATGTATTCAACGATAACAAAGGAAATGCGGTTCTGCTGAAAGTGATTTACGGTGACGGAGTTTCCAGATTTATCGGACTTGAAATTCCAGATTAAAATAAATTTAACACTCCCTTTAAGGCGCCTCTCCGGAGGCGTTTTTTATTTTACCCCATTTCAAAGAATTTTAAAAATAGATATTTATTCATTTGATGTATGATAGAATAATTTTTATTCTCTCATTTTTTTGTGCCTATAACTATATTTGTCTTTCGTATAATCAAAACTTAGGAATGTAATGATAAGATTTTTGACAGCAGGGGAATCACATGGAAAGGCATTAACTCAGATTGTTGAGGGCTTTCCATCGAATTTAAAAATAACTGAAGATTATATAAACATTCAGCTCGCTCGTCGACAAATGGGATACGGGAGAGGGGGCAGAATGAAGATAGAAACAGATACGGTTGAATTTCTCTCCGGGGTAAGGTTTGGAAAAACTTTAGGTTCACCAATCGGTATGATAATCAGAAATAACGATTGGGAAAACTGGACCGATAAAATGAATTATAACAGTAAATCAAAAAATATTGAAAAGATTACTGTACCCCGCCCGGGTCATGCTGATTTAGTGGGAGTAAGTAAATATAACTTTGATGATATTCGTAATTCGATCGAAAGATCAAGTGCTCGGGAAACAGCTTCCAGAGTTGCTGTAGGTTCCATTGCCAGAAGATTTTTAGAAGAATTCGGTATTACTGTCGGTAGCTTTGTTGAAAGTATCGGCGGAATTTATCCGGAAGATAATTTTGTAAATAAGCTGTTTGACAATAAACAAGGTAAAAATTTTGATGCTTGGAAATTAGCTTTGAAAGCTGATAAAAGTTCCGTTAGGGTTTTGGAGAAAAATCAAGAAGAAAAGATCATAAAAAAAATTCAATCTGCTAAAAAGAAAGGTGACACTCTCGGTGGTACTTTTGTTGTTACTGCAACCGGCGTTCCTTTGGGATTGGGAAGTTTTGTCCATTACGATACAAAAATCAGTTCCGAAATTGCTAATCTGATTATGTCGATAAATGCTGTTAAGGGAGTTGAAATCGGAACCGGATTTACATCAGCAGATCAGTTCGGCTCAGTCTCCCACGACGAGATTGTAATTCGAAAAGGAAAAATCACAAGAAAATCAAATAGAGCCGGGGGAATTGAAGGCGGTATAACTACCGGATTGCCTATTATTGTAAGAGGAGCAATGAAACCGATTGCTACGCTTATGTCACCAATAAATACAGTAGATTTAAAATCGATGAAGCAAATTAAAGCCCGTAGAGAAAGAAGTGATTTTGTTGCCGTACCTGCATGTGCGGTTATAGCCGAATCTATGCTGGCTTGGGCATTGGCTAAATTTATGCTCATTAAATTTGGTGGAGATTCAATTGAGGAAACGAAAGATAATTACAAGAATTATCTTTCTAAATTAAATAAAAGACTAACAAACAACTTTGCTAAATAATGATTATTAAAAAATTCGTTTTCAGCCCGTTTGCAGAAAACACCTATGTCTGTCACGATCCGGATACACTCGAGGCTCTCGTTATTGATCCGGGCTGTTATTCAGCAGATGAAGAGAAATTATTAAAAGATTATATAACTCAGAATAATTTAAAATTAAAATATTTACTCAATACCCACTGTCATATCGATCATATATTCGGGAATAAATTTGTTAAAGAAACTTTTAATCCTCTGTTTGTTGCACCTGAGAAAGATATTTTTCTATTAGACTTAATGGTTGAACAAGCAGTTGGGTATGGAATGAAAATGAACCCTTCTCCAAAACCGGATAAAACATTCGAAGAACTTGATGAATTGAACATCGGGAAACATTATGCGAAATTTATATTCACACCGGGACATACTCCTGGTGAATATTGTATATATTTTGAAAATGATAAAGTACTTTTCAGCGGAGATGTTTTATTCCGCGCTTCAATCGGACGAACAGACCTTTGGGGAGGGGATTATGATACACTCCTCGATTCAATTGAAAATAAACTTTACACACTCCCCGATGATGTAACGGTTTATCCCGGGCATGAAAGTCAAACAACAATCGGATACGAAAAAATTAATAATCCGTTTATTTCTGTCTAAGCGGAATTGATAAATCATTTATCTTTGGATATATTCGATTAACCTATTACTAAATTTATTGTGAAATTGGATACCAAAGAAAAAATTAAATTTATTGCTGTTTTAGTTTTCGTCTATTTTATGCTGACGGAATTTATTCTTCCTCCGGTAAAATATCTTCCTTCATTTTCCATCATGTATGATTCCATTTTGAACATTCAGAGCCAGTTCAGTTTTGTTACATTGCTCGGGGAATTCCTATCAATTTATTATTTAACTTTTGTAGTGATTCTGTTGATGTTTTACTTTTTGAGGACTTTCGTAGTAAAATCATTTATTTCGTTTAACTACT
>CAZULK010000061.1:11739-14582 GCA_964621225.1 uncultured Melioribacteraceae bacterium
TGGTTACTCCGTTTTATTATTTACCACTTCTGTTTGTCATTTTTTACATAAGTTTTTTGATAGATAATAAACTTGTAGCGGAAATCATTTTCATATTATTTTCTGTTTCAGCAATGATTAAAATCCAAATCGCTTCTATTCTAAATGAAATTGATGAAAGTTATATTTTGGCTGCTAAAGGATTGGGCAAAGATGATAAATCAATTTATTCTGTGATAATACCGAGACTAATATTACCAAAATTAAAAAATAAAATTTTGATGATTCATTTGATTGTAATTAATGCTGTGATACTCTTCGAATATATTAACGATTATGCAATAGGCGGAGTGCTGAGAGATTTATTTAAGTATAATGACATTGCCGGATGCTGTGCGGTTTTTCTTCTTCTGTGGATAATAATAGGTGTGATGCAAGTAATCTTGAGAAATGTGTTGAATTCAGTTATTAGTTGGGAAGTTGAATGAGTCTGATTGAAGTAAAAAATATTACCAAAACTTTTATTGATAAATCGGGATTCCGGATAAAACTCTTTGAAGATGCAAGTTTATCGGTTAATGAAATTGAAATTGTTTCCGTTTTAGCTCCGAAGGGAAGTGGCAAAAGTTCATTGCTAAAATCGATTGCGGGATTATCCAACGTTGATTCGGGAGAAATTACTTCAACTTCAACTGCATTTATACCTTCTTCACCCAATTCTTTTCCTTGGTGGAATGTGTATGAAAATATAAAATTTGCCAATGAAAATTTGAATGACACCGAAATAAAAAAAATAATCGAGTTAGTAGGGCTTGAAGGATATGAGAATCATTTCCCCGATAATAATAGTTTTGGATTTCGTTTCAGAATATCGCTTGCCAGAGCTTTGGCAATCAAAAGTTCGTGTTTAATTATTGATGAACCGTTTATAAAGATCAATGAAAAATACAGAATAGCTCTTTATGATCTGCTTCTTAAAATAAAAGATGAATTGAATATTAGTATTCTCTTTTCTACAACAAATGTAACCGAAGCGATTTATCTTTCCGATAGGATTTATCTGATGTCGATGCATCCCGGGAAAATTTTCACCGAGATTAAAATTGATACTTCGCCAAAAAATAATGAATATCTTTTTAGTAAAGAGTTAAAGGAAATTCGCGATAAGATTGAAATGGAATTTCATGATAAGGAATTAAACATCATAAGTGATTTCAACATATAGGTGAGAGATGGAAGAAAAATTTAAATTATTGGAAGAGTTAAAAAAAGAAGCCTTGCTTGGTGGGGGAGAAAAAAGAATTGAAAGTCAGCACAAAAAAGGAAAACTTTTAGCAAGAGAAAGAATCGATCTTCTAGTTGACGAGGGTAGCTTCGAAGAAATTGATATGTTCGTTAAAAATCGCTCGAACGATTTTGGACAAGACAAGAAAAAGATTTTGGGTGACGGGGTTGTTACAGGTTTTGCAAGAATTGACGGAAGACCCGTAGGAATATTTTCCCAGGATTTTACCGTTTTTGGTGGCTCCCTATCAGAAGCTCATGCCGAAAAAATAAACAAAATAATGGATATGTGTATGAAGATAGGCATTCCCGTCATTGGATTAAACGATTCCGGCGGAGCGAGAATTCAAGAAGGGGTAGTTTCCCTTGGTGGTTATGCTGAACTTTTCTTACGTAATACCCTTGCTTCCGGAGTTGTGCCACAGATTTCTGCAATTCTTGGTCCATGTGCCGGTGGGGCAGTGTATTCTCCGGCAATAACCGATTTTGTTTTCATGGTGAAAAATACAAGTCATATGTTTGTTACCGGTCCGAATGTGGTTAAAACAGTAACACACGAAGAAGTATCATTCGAAGATTTAGGTGGAGCTGAAACTCACGCAAGTAAAAGTGGTGTTGCCCATTTTGCATTTGATAGTGAAGTTGAAGTCTTTCAGAATATCAGAAAGCTTATGTCTTATCTTCCATTAAATTGGAAAGATAAAGCGCTTGAAAAAGAATTTAATTTTAATGAAAATATGATTCGTCCGAAACTGGATGCTATTGTTCCGGATAATCCCAATAAACCGTACGATATGAAACAAGTTATCCATGAACTTGTGGATGAAGGTGAATTTTTGGAAGTCCACGAAAATTACGCACAAAATATCATTGTTGGATTTGCCAGGGTGGGCGGTCAATCAGTTGGAATAGTGGCAAATCAACCGTCTGTATTGGCCGGAGTACTTGATATTAACGCATCTAACAAAGGAGCCAGATTTGTAAGATTTTGTGATGCATTCGGAATTCCGCTTCTTGTACTGGAAGATGTTCCGGGATTTTTGCCGGGGACGGAACAAGAGTGGAACGGAATAATAAAACATGGTGCGAAACTATTATTTGCATTCTGTGAAGCTACCGTTCCGAAAGTTACTGTAATCACCAGAAAAGCTTACGGTGGTGCTTATGACGTAATGAACTCAAAGCATATCCGAGGAGATTTCAACTATGCTTGGCCTTCCGCAGAAATTGCTGTTATGGGTCCAAAGGGCGCAGTAGAGATCATATTCAAAAAAGAAATTTCCGAATCGGAAAATCCGGAAGAAACCTTAAACAAAAAACTTGAAGAATACAGGGAGAAATTTGCAAATCCATATTCTGCTGCAGAAAGAGGTTACGTGGATGATGTAATAAAACCAAGTGAAACCAGACTGCGAATTATCAATGCATTCCAACTATTAAAAACCAAAGTGGACACAAATCCCAAAAGAAAACATTGTAATATCCCTCTGTAAAGCATTTTGAGGAGAATGTTTCGGTGTAAATTAGATCGAAAGGTTTTCTGTTTCTTGTTGATTTAACCAAGCCCGAATTATGTTCGG
>CAZULK010000062.1:0-14178 GCA_964621225.1 uncultured Melioribacteraceae bacterium
ATTTTCGGCTCTGTCTTTCCTGCTTTCGAATAATAATTTTTGATTTAACTTGTCTGCCTCAAGGTTTTTCCCTCTCGGAGAGGTCCCTTTCATTGGCTTAACCGAAATTTCATCGCCTTCAACACGGAAAAATAATTCCGGTGAAATGCTTAGAATAATTTTTTCACCGGTGTTTATCATACACGAATAATTTGCAGATTGATTAAAAATTAAACGGATGAATAATTCACTTGGTGAAATATTTAGATTGAACTTCCCTTCGGCTGTGTAATTTACTTGATAAGTATCCCCTTCTTTTATGTAAGCTTTAATTTTTTTTACATCTTCAATGAATTTTTCTTTCGATACGTTCAGTCGAAAATTAGAAACCGGGTTAACTTTTTTATTTAAAATTAAATCCGCTTCCGATAGCTCCAATTGATGGGAGTGAAAAACTTCCACATTCTTTTCATCGGAAAAAAATAATTCAAGTTCATCACTATTTTCATTAACGAATTCCGATAATCTTTCTTCGAACAGATAACCAACCTCATACGGAATTAATGCATAACCGATTTTACCTTCTGTTCTGAATTTATCGACACGATTGAACAATTCATTGATTTCATCGAGGCTTTGCCCCTTAAAAGAATAATCGACCTTCTTAAAAAAATAGCATTCCCCATTGTAAATAGGCGGTGTATAAAAGAAAGCCGTACCGGGCTTTGATTCTATAATTTTCAGTATATCAGTTAATTTTGTTGTCATAAGGGCTAAATAAATTCGCTAAAACGTTTAGCAAATATAAATTCTTTTACTATTTTTGCCTCAATTATCTGGAATTATTCGGAGCAAAGATGACTAAACCAAAATTATCCTTTTGGCAAATATGGAATATGAGTTTCGGTTTCTTCGGAATTCAATTTGGATTTGCATTGCAAAATGCGAATGTAAGTAGAATATTTGAAACTTTGGGAGCCAGCATAGACGAGATACCAATTCTCTGGATTGCAGCACCGGTTACCGGATTAATTGTTCAACCGATTATTGGACATATGAGTGATCGTACCTGGACAAAGTTGGGGCGAAGGAGGCCATACTTTTTAACCGGTGCTATTTTAGCTTCGCTTGCATTATTGGTAATGCCCAATTCTCCCGTTCTCTGGGTTGCTGCAGGTATGCTTTGGATAATGGATGCATCGATTAATATTTCAATGGAACCTTTCAGGGCATTCGTAGGTGATCTCCTCCCGGCAGAGCAAAGAACCATTGGTTTCTCCATGCAAAGTTTTTTTATCGGAACAGGTGCAGTAATTGCTTCTGCATTACCTTATATAATGACTAATTGGCTTGGCATCAGCAATACGGCTGCTGCCGGTGAAATTCCGATGTCTGTGAAATTTTCTTTCTACATAGGAGGATTAATATTTTTCCTTGCCGTACTTTGGACTGTAATCAGCACGAAGGAGTACTCCCCGGAAGAATTGAAAAAATTCAATGATGATAATAAAGAAACAAAAGTTCAATATGACAGGAATCCAGTCGAATCGAACAGACTGATTAAGAACGGTTCTGTTTGGCTGGCAGCAGGAGTAATCCTATTCCTCATATTCGAATTTTATCTTTATATGGATTATGGTTTAATGGTATTTTTCGGCGGATTTGCTGTCTTCGGACTTTTGCAAATTATTGTCGGTCAATTAACCAAAGCCAATAAATTGGAATCCGGACTGGTTGTGGTAATCAACGATTTATATAAAATGCCAAAAACAATGAAACAGCTTTCCTATGTTCAATTCTTCTCCTGGTTTGCTCTCTTTGCAATGTGGATTTACACAACACCCGCAGTAACAAAACATATTTACGGTACCACAGATACAACATCGGCATTATACAACGAAGGAGCAGATTGGGTTGGGGTTCTGATGTCGGTTTACAACGGTTTTGCTGCAGTTACGGCGTTTTTACTAGTTGCACTAGCCAGAAAAATTTCCCGCAAAGGCGTTCACGCAATCAGCTTAATTGCCGGCGGATTAGGACTTGCTTCGTTCTATGTAATTAAAGATCCTAATTTGTTGATAGTTTCCGAATTAGGAATAGGCTTGGCTTGGGCATCAATATTGGCAATGCCTTATGCAATATTAACAGGCTCCATTCCACAAGAAAAATTGGGAGTGTATATGGGGATATTCAATTTCTTTATTGTTATTCCCCAAATTACTGCAGCCGCAATATTGGGATTCTTTGTTAAAAATTTATTCGGCGGAGAAGCAATTTATGCACTCTTGCTTGGTGGAATCTCGATGTTATTGGCAGCTTTGTTAGTTATGAGAGTTGAAGATACCGATGGGGCTAATTAAGCCCTCATCGGTTCTTAATATAAAATCATCACTTAATATTTTTTATTATCACTTCTATTCTTCTATTCATTCTGCTTCCTTTTGCGGTTTCATCCGAAGCAATTGGTTTCGACTCGCCGTAACCGATAGAAGAGAGTCTTTTTCTTCCGATATCTGAATTTGCCAGAATATATTGATATACAGCATCCGCTCTTCTTTGTGAGATAATTAAATTCTTATCTGCTTTGCCTGATCCGTCTGTATATGCAGCTACAATAACTTTAGATCCGGGGAATTTTTCAATCGCATTTATCACTTTTGTTAACAGACCGAAATATCTTGGACTAATCACGGATGAACCTGTTGCGAATGAAAGTTTTTTTATTCTTATTACCAAATCGTCATTTAGCGTAAAAGTTTCGGCTTCCGAAGGTAAAAAGAGCCTTTTTACAGATATAATTTTTTCTTTTAATTCATTATATTCATTTAATGCTTGTTTAGTCTTGTTCAATTCCGACTTAACTTTATCAAGCTCATTTTGTTTGGAAGCCAATTCTTTCTTCAGTTCACTTCCTATTTTGCCATTCTCTTTTAATTCATCAATTCTTTTGCTGATGTTGGCAAGCAATGTTATGTAACCGTCTTCAAACTTTGGATTAACATTTAATCTTTGTGCGATTGCCTTCAATGGCTCTTCATAAAAAATGATTATCTCTTCTTGAGTAATATCTTTCTCATCAACCATTTTCAAATATTCTGTAATATTTATTGCATGCAGAGCTTCCGAATATGCACTGTCCGCTAATTTTTTAGCATAACTATTGTCATATCTTTTTTCTTCCAAATCTTTTTCCGCACTATAAATAAGATCTTTTGCATCCTTTAGAGTAATAGGAGCATATGCCTTCACATTTTGGTCTGCTGCCTTTTCAAGCAATTCCCAAGTAGGACCGCAAACTATTTTCTTAATTGCATCCAGTTCAGCACTTCTATAAATTTTTTCAGCTTCAAATGCATATTCTATTGCATCTTCCGGTGAGTCGTCTTCAAATTCATCCATTGCATCACGGAAAGTACTTTCAGCATCATTCCATATTTCATATGATAAAGTATCAGCACCAACCGCCATGCAATCGTTTCTTGCCTTTAGAGTGGTTTTAAATTCTTTCTCCGCCCTTATTGAGTATTCGATAGATTTCCGGAAATATTTATTTGCTTCCTCTATTGTTTCCTCAAGAAAACTTAGCTCATCGCCTTTATTCAATCCTTCCAAAGCATCTTGGTAATTTTCCATCGCCTCTGAATAGAAATTCGGAGAAAGCAGCATTGCATTTCTGGCTTCCGCCTCCCTTTTTAATTTGTCCGTTTTCTCGAACAATCTCTCTTTTACGCTTTGTGCAAATATTGAAGCTGATAAGAGGACAAATATGAGAGTAAGAAATTTTACCTTTTTCATTTTACTCCTTACTAATAATAACTTTTAGTTTTGCTTCTTTTTCATTCCGGTTAAATTCACAATCCAAAATTCTTCTTTCTTTGAATTTATTCTCAATAATTCTAAAATGCTTATTGTTTGAGATAACCGCTTCCTTGTCAATCAGCCAACCGTCACCTAAACAGTTTAATAATTTACTATCAATTTTATCATTCATCAAATTTTTTAAGTCGAATAAAATCGTACAACTTTTGTTATCAATTTTCTCTACTTCAATCCCACCGGGCAATTCCGTTAGTTTCCTGTTTCTTAAAAAGATGAAATTTGCATTCGAATTCTTTGTGAAATAATTTAATGATGAGCATAAATCATTTCCCTTGAATTTCAATGCATTATTAGTTGCAAAACCTACTTCACAAGAATACTTCCCGATTGTATTTGTATCGCCGATAACATAAAATTCCCACGTTCCCCCTTCGTAAATAGTGGTATCGAAAAAGACCGTATTATTTTCTTGTGGGAGTTTGAGTATCGAATTTTTCGAAGGGGAAATCAGAAGCAAGGCGGGCCAAAAATCTTGCGACTTAAGTTCAATCGCCAGTCTGTCCCCTTCTCCAATATTTAATTCGTAGGCTTCGTATCGGCCAATTTGCAAGTCAACCGGATCGTCGATATTCAATTCATCTTCAATAACGAATGAATTGATCTCTTGTGCATGAATTAAATTGAATATTAATAAAAATAAAATTCCAACTAATCTCATTATTTCTCTTCTTTTATTGATGATGATTCGTTTACCATAATCCAAAATACTGATGAAAGCGCTAATGCAAATCCACTTATCCAAAATATAATATTTTTATCCGCCACCGCTTGGATAACAAAACTTAATAACAAACTGACTATTAACTGCGGAATTACAATCGAAAGATTGAAAATTCCCATGAAATATCCCATTCTGCTTTTGTCCACGTTCTCGGACATAATTGCAAATGGAAGACTCACAATTGCAGCCCAACCGATACCCGCAAATGCCATAAGAACCCATAGCGAAATGGAAGTATTTCCTAAGAATACTATTCCGAAATATGCCAAAGCCATAATGCCAACCGATATCATTTGAGTTTTCACCCTGCCTATTTTTTCGGTTATCGGCTCTAAAACAAAAGCCGGTAGAAGGGCTCCGACCGCATTCAAAATCAAGAAGGCAACTGATAAAATTTGGCCTATCTCATTATTTACCGCATCAGATAGCTCCGCTTGAAAATCGTTAACACCATAAATTTTTTGTTTTATGAAGATTATCATAAATACAAACATGGTTTGAACGCCAAGCCAGGAAAATCCGTTGGCAAAATAAATCTTCCATAAATTTGGCCAATTGGTTTGATTGCTTCCTCCGGATTCCTCTTCCGTATTTTTCATCTGCTTCGGTTCTTCAATGAAAAACATTGGAACAAGTGAAAATGCAAGGACTAAAAATACACCAAAGTAAATTAGAAAATAATTTCCGAATCCTGCACCAATTGCATATGCCAGAACACCGAATGTTCCGGAGATGGTTTGCATCCAAGTGTAGCCTTTTGTTCTTGCATTTCCTTCTGGAGTTACATCGGCTATGATTGATCTTGTGGGATTAAAACTGATATTGATTGATAAATCCAAAGTTAATGCTACTGCCGATGCAATCACGATTAAACTTGAAAAGCCAAGGAATTCTGCAATTGTATCAATATTGGGAAGAGCCAATAACATTAATGCTGCCAATGTGCCACCAATAATGATGAATGGTCTCCTTCGTCCACCCCAAAACCACACTTTATCACTTATCAGTCCCACAATTGGCTGACCTAAAATTCCGGCTATTGGTCCTGCAGCCCAAACAATTCCAACTTCATGAACATCAAACCCATATTGAGTGTTCATTATCCAACTGAGAGCTGCAATCTGTATCGAAAGCGCGAATCCCATTGCTGTTGCCGGAAGGCTCAATAATACATAAAACCCGTTTGTTAATTTTTTCTGCATATTCAACATAAAGCGTTCCCGTATTTATTAGAATATTCAAAAATCAGCACCAAAGATAGAGATATTTCCGCAGTAAAAAAATAGAATCCTTCCTTCTTTTATCATAAAGTTATTTTAATTTTGCCTGGAACATATAAGAAAATAATGCATCTAAATGGCTTGATTTCTAATTTTTTAAAGACGGTGGATGATGAAAAGATTATTTTTTGTACTTTATTTTATTACGGTAACTATTGGTTTGGCTTCTTCACCTATAAGGGAAGATTTACCGAAAGTATTTATTGATTGCCGCTGGTGCGACCTTGATTTTATTAGAGAGAAAGTTACATTCGTAAATATTGTTTTGGACAGATTCGATTCCGATATACAAGTCATTCAAACCAGGCAAAGAACCGGGAGCGGTGGACGCGAGTTTACACTTATTTTTATTGGCCGGAATGACTTTAAAGGTATCAATGATACGTTGAAATATTTTACCAACAGAACCGATACTGAAGATACTGAAAGAGGAAAGTTCATTTCGGTTCTTAAAAAAGGATTATTTCGTTTCATATACAAAACACCGTTAGCAGACAGATTTCAAATAAAATATATAGAGAAGAAAGAATCGGAAGCATCCAAGAGCAAAGTTCTTAACGATAAGTGGGATTATTGGGTTTTCCGCTCAAGTTTAAGAACATTCTTAAATGCTCAAAGATCGCAGAAATTTAATCGATTTTGGGGCTCTTTTTCTGCTGCCAGGGTAACTGAAGAGTGGAAAATAAGATTCTTCTATTCAACCGAATACAACGAAAGTATATTTGATTATAACGATACAAAAATAGTTAACATTACCCGCAGCCATAGAATATATTCTTCAGTAATAAAATCCCTCTCCGATCACTGGTCTGCCGGCTTTTGGGTAAACGCAAATTCATCCACATATAGAAATATCGATTTGAGCGTAAGCGCAGCGCCGGGAATTGAATATAATATATACCCTTATTCGGAAACAAACGTTAGGCGCTTTAAGTTCGATTACAGAATTTGGGCAATTTATAATAATTATACCGACATGACTATTTATTTTAAAAACGACGAATTGTTATGGAGGCAAAGACTAAATGCTTCGTTCGAACTGATTAGGGATTGGGGTAGCATTGGAATAGGCGTTACAGGGAAAGCATATTTACATGATATAAATAAGAATTCCGTTGAAGTTAATGCCGAACTAAACCTGCAATTGATAAAAGGATTATCGCTTGACATCTACGGCGGATACGAAGCTGTACACGATCAACTTTCACTCCCTTATGTGGATGCTAGTTTGGAGGAGGTATTGTTTCAGAGGCGTGAATTGGAAACACAATTCAATTACCACTTTTCAGTAGGATTTTCTTATACTTTCGGTTCAATTTATAATAATATTGTCAACACACGGTTCGATAACTAATGAATAAATATTTGATTGTAACCGGAATATTGATTTTGATTGTCGGGATTTTCTGGCAATATCTATCCAAAATTCCTTTTGGACATCTACCGGGCGATATTGTGATTGACAAGCCGGGTTTCAAATTCTATTTCCCTATCACAACGGGCATATTGTTAAGTATAATAATCAGTTTGATATTTTATTTTATTAAAAAGCTTTAACTAATCTTCTGATTGTGCTTGAATCGCATCAGGGAATGCTGCTTAATTAAGACAGATGCTGCAGTAACTGATTGGCGGGCGGTCTTTTACCACTATTTCAACAAAATCATTTTTTTTGTGAAATTATAGTTACCGGTACTTAATGTGTAAAAATAGATACCGCTCGTTAGTTCGTTTGCATTGAAAATCACCTTATATGTCCCCGGTAATTGTAATTCGTCAACCAGCGTCGTAATTTCGCGTCCAAGAATATCATAAACCCTTAACGTCACAAACCTTGCGGAGCCGCTTCCGGTAGCTGATCCCGGGATCGAATATTTTATTATTGTTGAAAGATTGAAAGGATTGGGATAATTTTGGTAGAGTATAAAATCGCCGGGTAATAAGTAGCCTGTGAAATATTCTTCCTTAACTAAGCTATCGGAATAAAACTGCTTAATTAATTTTGCTTTTTCTTTCAATAACGTAACGCTATTCAAATTACTGCTGCCAGTGCTATAAAAATTGGCTATATCAATTGTGATTGATTCGTCGGGGGCTAAATCTACGGGGCCGGAGGATAACAAATAAAAATAATCGTCTGCTTCTGCAGAAGGATCATTTCTGCCAAGATACCATCCTTTTTTACTTACCGGATCACCATTTAAAGGGAATAATGTAGGAGCTTTGGTAACCGGGTTAATTACGGAACTACCGTCTTGTTTAAAACCCTTTATTTCGTTATAAGCATAAGAAGCGCTGCTATCATCACTCACGGGAAAAACACGGACAATATTATTCCAGTCGCTCAACGGAGTAAAAGAAGTCATCCCCGGGTAATTCTCAGTCCCATTCTTTTTATTTCCAAGAATTAATTGCCCTACAGCAGGCACATTGGTTCCAAGGATGTCATCATTATTTTTTGAATTATAGGCGTAGCTTAACCCCAAAGAGGAATCACACCCAACATAATCATCGTTAGAGAACCCGATATCGGGATCAACGAAAAATGAAAAATAAAATTTTTCAATTGGAGAACGGTTTTTGTTTATAATTTTATATCTTTTGAATATAACATCACCCAAAAAATTTTGATCTTTAAATGCAAAAACAGAAAGGTGCAATTCTAAATTTAATTGCGGTTTACGGAAATATTTTTCTACTTGTTCCGGATTATAATCGTTAAAAACAGTGTAAATATTCTCGTCTGCAAACAATTTGGGAGAATCGAATGAAGGAGAATATACATTATCATTGTCATTATCACTCCAGGGTGCGCCAATATCAACAGGCCAATTAGTCCAATTTGAAAGAAAAACATTTTTCAAAGAATCATTATTCAAGCTATCGATATTATCCACAATTTTCCAAATACCCGGCTGTTTAAATAAAATAGAATCCCTGCCGGCAAAATACCCAGGGATAAGTGTAGAAATGGAATTCCATAAATTTCCGCTGATTCTAACCTCTCCGTCCACAATTCCTCCCAAAAGGACAGCGTCGTTATAAATAACGGGATGGAATTTTCCGTCGTTCAGTTTAGCTAAAAAACCGGGTTCATTCTTTTCAAAATTGTAGGAATCCAGACCGATATTACTAACGGCCATTTTAATATTTTTAGATTCAATCCAATCAAATTTAACTTCGTATGAAGTTTGTTGAGAAAAAACCGCGATTCTGAGTAAAAACATCAATACAAAACTGATTCTCATAATTTTTCATCCTGTTTTTAGAATGAATCCTCTGCATTAAAAGAAATACCTTATTTTCAATGATTTTTATGCAAATTAATCGAATTCAATAATAAAAACAATGCAAAAAAAGGGTACTTTTGAATCCAAATCGGCATAAGTTCATCAAATCCATTTCCAATAAAATATTTTGATTTTGTGAGATTTTAAGCATTTTTTGATAAAAATCACTTGACAAATTGAACGCCTCTGGTTATATTAGCACTCGCTAATAATGAGTGCTAATAACATAAAAATAACGGAGGATTAAGTATGGCAGACTTCAAAATCAAACCTTTGGCTGACAGAGTTATCGTAAAGCCGAATCCGGCTGAAGAAAAAACCAAAAGCGGTATAATTTTACCCGATACAGCTAAAGAAAAACCGATTGAAGGTACTGTTATTGCTGTTGGTCCCGGAAAAGTTACCGAAGACGGAAAGAAAATTGAACTTTCCATCAAAGAAGGAGACAAAGTTCTCTACGGTAAATATTCCGGAACAGAAGTAACTGTTGATGATGAAGAATACCTCATCATGCGTGAAAGTGACATATTTGGTGTAATTAACGGATAAATTTTTAACAAATAAACGGAGGAAATGATATGGCAGCAAAAATTGTCGAATACAGCGCTGATGCCCGCAGCGGGTTGAAAGCAGGTGTAGACAAACTTGCCAATGCAGTTAAAGTAACTTTAGGTCCTAAAGGACGTAACGTTATTATTGACAAAAAATTCGGTGCTCCTACAGTAACCAAAGATGGTGTTACAGTAGCAAAAGAAATCGAATTGGAAAACGAAATTGAAAACATGGGCGCACAGATGGTTCGCGAAGTTGCTTCCAAAACCAGTGATGTTGCCGGTGACGGAACAACAACAGCTACTGTTTTGGCACAAGCCATCTATCGCGAAGGTCTGAAAAACGTTACTGCCGGCGCTAACCCAATGGACCTCAAAAGAGGTATCGATTTGGCAGTTGAAAAAGTTGTTGCCCGCTTAAAAGAAATGAGCAAAGAAGTTGAAACCAAAGAAGAAATTTCTCAAGTTGGCTCAATTTCCGCTAACAACGACAAAACCATCGGTGAATTATTATCCGACGCAATGGATAAAGTCGGTAAAGACGGTGTTATTACCGTTGAAGAAGCTAAAGGAACTGAAACCGGATTGGAAATTGTTGAAGGTATGCAATTCGATCGCGGTTATCTCTCCCCTTACTTCGTAACCAACAGCGAATCGATGGAAGCTATTCTTGAAGATCCTTACATCTTGATTCATGATAAAAAAATCTCTGCAATGAAAGATCTTTTACCTGTTCTTGAAAAAGTTGCACAAGCTGGTAAAGCCCTCTTGATAATTGCAGAAGATCTTGAAGGCGAAGCTTTGGCTACATTGGTAGTAAACAAACTTCGCGGAACTCTTAAAGTTGCTGCTGTTAAAGCTCCCGGATTCGGAGACAGAAGAAAAGCTATGTTGGAAGACATTGCTATCTTAACCGGCGGTACGGTAATTAGCGAAGAAAGAGGATTCAAATTGGAAAATGCTACAATCGAATACCTCGGAACCGCTAAAAAAGTTGTTATCGACAAAGATAACACAACCATTGTAGAAGGTGCCGGAAGCAGCGACGATATCAAGAAGAGAATCAACGAAATCAAAGCTCAAATTGAAAAAACAACTTCCGATTACGACAAAGAAAAACTTCAGGAAAGATTAGCAAAACTTTCCGGTGGTGTTGCTGTTCTGAAAATAGGTGCAGCTACCGAAGTTGAAATGAAAGAAAAGAAAGCTCGTGTAGAAGATGCATTGCATGCTACAAGAGCAGCCGTAGAAGAAGGTATTGTTCCTGGTGGTGGTGTTGCATTAGTTAGAGCTATGGAAGCCTTGAAAGATGTTGAAGGTGAAAATGCTGACCAAACCACAGGAGTTAGAATAATCGAAAAAGCACTTGCAGAACCTTTGAAACAAATAGTAACCAATGCCGGTTTGGAAGGTGCTGTTGTGCTTAACAAAGTTCTTGAAGGAAAAGACGATTACGGATTCAACGCTGCAACAGAAGAATATCAAAATCTTTTGGCTGCGGGCGTTATCGATCCTACCAAAGTTACAAGAACTGCACTCGAAAATGCAGCTTCCGTATCTTCGATGTTGTTAACAACAGAAGCGGTTGTATTCGAAAAGAAAGAAGAAGAAAAAGCAGCTCCCGCAATGCCAGGTGGTATGGGAGGAATGGACGGAATGTATTAATAGATTCTGTTCGGATAAATTGAAGGCGGCCCTTGAGCCGCCTTTTTTATTTTAAATAAATTTATGAATAGAGTTAGACTTCTTTTTTGAAAAAATCGATGGTGATTTTCAATCCCTCTTCCCTATCTACTTTAGGTTCCCAGCCAAGTAATTCTTTAGCTTTCGTTATATCCGGCTGTCTTACTTTGGGATCATCAACGGGTAATTCTTTATACACTATTTTACTTTTTGAACCTGTCAGTTTGATAACCTCTTCGGCAAATTGTTTGATTGTAATCTCTGAGGGATTCCCAATATTTACCGGAGTATCGACATCAGACAATAAAAGCTTATAAATTCCGTCTATAAGATCGGATACATAACAGAAACTTCTTGTTTGAGAGCCGTCGCCAAAAACAGTAACATCCTCACCTTTCAATGCTTGCGAAACAAAAGCCGGCAAGGCTCTTCCGTCGTTCAAACGCATTCTGGGACCGTATGTGTTAAAGATTCTCACTATCCTTGTTTCCACTCCATGATATCTGTGGTAAGCCATTGTCATTGCTTCGGCAAATCTCTTTGCTTCATCATATACTCCTCTGGGACCAATCGGATTCACGTTTCCCCAGTATTCTTCTTTTTGCGGATGAATTTCGGGATCACCATAAATTTCCGAGGTCGAAGCGATTAAGAATCTCGCATTTTTTTCCTTAGCTAAACCCAGAGCTTTATGAGTTCCCAAAGAACCCACTTTTAGCGTTTGAATGGGAAGTTTCAAATAATCAATCGGGCTTGCCGGTGAAGCGAAATGGAGTACATAATCAACATTTCCAGGAACGTGAATAAAGTTGGTTACATCATGATTGAAAAAAACAAAATCTTCCCTGCCGAAAAGATGTTCAATATTTTTCAAATTTCCGGTAAGTAAATTATCTATACAGATAACCTTCATACCTTCGGAAATAAGTTTATCGCAAAGATGTGAACCGAGAAAACCGGCTCCACCTGTAACTACTGCAACTTTTTTTGACATGATAACTCCTAAAATAAAAAAGGGGGATTTCTCCCCCTGAATTATTAATTCTTTAATTTTATGCTTTCACGTTTTTCTTGGAAGATCCATTCTGCGGTCGCGAATAGTAATAATAATATTTATAATAACTTCCGTAACCACTCTTGTACGAGAATCTGTTCAATACGGTTCCGATGAATGAACCGTGATCATGACTTAGCAATTCAACTGCTTTGGTCATTAAATCAGTTTCAGTTGAATTAGCAGAAACCACAAGAATTGAAGCATCCACCAATCGTGAAAGAATTTCTGAATCGGTAACCGCTATTACCGGCGGTGAATCAAGAATTACTACATCATATTCTTTTTTCAATCTCTCGAGAAATTGTTCCATTTCGGGGGAACCTAGAATTTCCGATGGATTCGGAGGAATTGTACCGGCAGTTACGTAGTACAAATTATCCATCTCTCCCTTGCGGATAATTTCGTCATATTCAACCTGACCAAAGAAATAATCCGTGAATCCGGGGAATCTTTCCGATTTAAAGATATGATGCAGCCTTGGCTTACGTAAGTCAGCATCAATAACGATGACTTTTTTATTTGCCAAAGCAAAGGAACCTGCTAGATTGGCAGATACAGTTGTTTTACCTTCACGCGGCGCACATGAAGTAATAAGGATGGTCTTAATTTTATCCTTCCCTAATTTTGAGAATTGAACGCGCGTTCTTAGAGCTCTGAATGCTTCGGAAGGAATAGCATCAGGTCTTTTTTGAACAATGAATTCAAATTCACGTTGAACTTCGGAATCAACTCCACCAATATTTGGTATCCATGCAAGAACATTAATATTTTTATTTTGCAAATCATCAGGTGTCTTCACAGTGTTGTCGAAATAATTTCTCACAAATGCAAAGCCTAGCCCTAGACCACCACCAAGAATTAAACCGACCAACACTATTAACTTTCTGTTGGGTTTAGCCGGCTCATAGGGACGGCGAGCAATATCAATTATCTGGACATTACCCGGAATTGACTGCTCATTTATCAATGCTTCTTGATATTTCTCTTCAACAAGCATATACAATTTTTCGAATGCTGTAACTCTTCTGGTTAGTCTTGCTAAATCCAAAGTTTTTGTAGGTAAGTTATTAAACTTACTTTCGTATTCATCAACAATTTTAGTTAATTCGTTATAAGAGGCAAACGCAGCCTGATATTTGATTTCTTCTTCCAAAATCTTTTGAGTAAGAGTTTTTATTTCTTCCGGACTTGAAGCAAGAATACCGGCCTTATAAACTTGAATTTTATCATTCAGCTTTGCATTTAATTGAGCAATTTTTTGGTCATACTCTTTTGTATCAATTTTTTGATTTTGAGTTAATGCCAAATCTTTTCTTGCTTCTAGCTTAGCAATCTCTTCTTGCAACTGTTTCAAATAGGGTTCTGTTGCAAAAGATTTCAAATAATTTTCTAATCTTGGATCTTGCTTTTTAAGCTCGGCATACAATTGGTCTAAACTTTTGCGGGAAATTGTTAAATCTATTTTAGCACTATTTTTTTGAGCTTCGAATTCCGAAATCTGTTCAATCAATCCCTTCGCTTGTTCGGAAAGCTCAATTATTCCCTGTTGTTGTTGATAATTTTTCAACTCAATTTCAGCATCAGCCAAATCTTTTTGTTTCTCTTTTCTCTGCTTTTCAAGGAATGATTTTACACTTGCTACTTGGGTTCTGTTAAATTCCAAATTTAGATTTATGTAAGCATCTGCATAAAGGTTTGCTATCAGTTGTGCTTCGAAAGCCGAAGGAGATTCAACAGA
>CAZULK010000063.1:0-13888 GCA_964621225.1 uncultured Melioribacteraceae bacterium
CTTTTATTCGATTCTAAATTTAAAATAGACCTCATTGTTGGATTATTATATTTAATTATTTATTTTAGTTATTATTATTAGTTCTTAACAATTTTTTAAATGGAACACACCAGAATTGAAATAAAGGGCGTAAACTACGGGTACAGGCACTGCGGAAAAGGCGAGGCTGTCGTTCTCCTCCATGGAATAACAACAAACTCCTTCGTTTGGCAGAATGTGGTTCCATTTCTTGAATCAAAATACTCAATTTATTCTTTTGACCTTTTGGGGTGCGGAATAAGCGATAAAACGGTTGAAGTTGACTATTCCATTAAAAACCAAGCCTCCCTTATTATTGAAGCATTAAAAAAATTGGGGTTAAGCAAAGTTCATCTTGCTGCCCACGACGTTGGTGGCGGAATAGCTCAAATAATGGCTGTTAACTCACCCGGAATGTTTAAGTCCGTTACTTTGGTTAACTCTGTTGCATTCGATTTTTGGCCGGTTCAACCGATAATTGCAATGAGGACTCCGATTATAAGACAAATTGCAATTTCAACCCTCGATTTGGGAATGCTAAAAATGATTGTTAAGAGAGGTTTGTTTCATAAGGAAAAACTTACTACCGAACTTATGGGAAAATTTAACTCTCAGATGAGTACGGCGGAGGGAAGAAAAGCATTCCTTCATTTTGCGAGATGTTTGAACAACAGCGATTTACTCGAAATAGAAGAAGAATTAAAGACAACAAAAATACCTTTCCAAATTATTCGCGGAGAATACGACGTTTATTTAAGCAAGGAAATAAGCGATAAACTTTATTCCGTTATTCCAAACAGTAAATTGAAAACTATTGATACGGCAGGTCATTTTGCAATGATTGATGAACCGGAAAAAATTGCAAATTACTTAAAAGAATTTTGGTCGGAAGTAGATGAGTGATGCCGAAGAAAAAATAAAACGACTTAAAGAAACAATTAGATTATTGAACGAAGAAAATGAAAACCTTTGCGACCGCGCTGAGGATATCACTCTTCTTTCGGTTATCAGCTCTGAACTTTACTTGTTTAACGACAAAAAGAAAATAATTCAAAACATTTTAGAGCAATTAACTATTGCCAAGGGTCTTACCTACGCCTGCTTTGCAAAACAAAAGAGCGACATTCTTAAAGTAATTTATGAATACAATATATTTTCCGATTCGCCAGCATTCGAATCATTTGAACTTACCCAGAAAGGAGTTCATTTCTTAAATAATCTTAATTCAATTGCGTGCAACGTTGAAGATATTATAAGATTGGATGAATCAACAAAATTTGCCCGCCAATTAAAGAATAAAAAAGCAATTTTGATTTACGAAAAAGTTTTGAGCGATGGGAATATATTTTTATTCTTGACCGATGATATTGAACAAGATAAGATCGAGCATTTGAAAGATTTATTTAAGCAAGCTCTTAATATTATTGCGATGCGTCTGGAAAATATTGAGTTAGTAGAAAAGTTAAAAGAAAAAGAATTATTGTTGACGCAGCAGCTAAAAACAACATCCGATGACCTTGAACGCCAATCATTTAATTTTGAAAGATTAATAAATTCATCGCCCGATTCCGTATTTGTTCATGAAGGCAGATTCATAAAATATGCCAACCAAGCTACTGCAAAATTAGTCGGAGTAAATTCGCCGGAGGAATTAATCGGCAAAAACTTATTTGAGTTTTTACATCCCGAAGACAGAGCGGTCGCAGAAGAAAGAGTGCGGAAAGCAATAAACGGTCAACCGCAAGGATTCAGAGAATACCGGATGATTAATACAAAAGGGGATATGATTTATATAGAGGTTGCCGGAATTCCGATTTACGACAAAGATCGAGTGCTGATCTTTACAACAATCCGAAATATTCATGAAAGGAAGCTGATTGAAAATGACCTCAAGCAGAGTAAAAACTTCCTCTCTAAAGTAATGAATGCAATTACTAACCCATTATATGTGGTTGATGCAGATACTTATGAAATTGTACATGCAAATAAAGCAAGCGGAATAGAATTAAAAGACGAACCGGTAAAGTGTTATAAAGTCACACACAATTTGGATCAACCATGCGGCAGTGAAGATCACAAATGTCCGCTTGATCTATTAAAGAGTGGTCAAACCGATGCAATGGTGGAACATATCCACTACGATTGGAAGGGAAGAAAGAGGTATGTAGAAGTTCATGCTCATCCGATTATTGATGATTCCGGCAAACTGAGTCAATTTATAGAATTCACCGTGGATGTTACGGAAAGAAGGGAATTCGAAGAAAAGTTAAATACTCTTCAAATGGGTTTGAAGAATCTGGATGAGGTGGTATTTGTTACTGATACGGAAGGGTTTATTACTTATGCGAACCCAACTTTCAAAAAAGTGTATGGTTTTGAATTAGACGAAACATTGGGTAAAAATGCAAACTTATTAAAATCGGGTGTACATACGCACGAAGATTATGAAAAGTTTTGGAATAAATTAATTACGGATGGTGTATATCAGGGTATATTCATTAATAAACGAAAAGACGGTGAGAAAATTTATGTCGAGACAACAATCAATAGAATTCTGAATGTAGATAACGAACCATTGGGATATATAGCCATTCAAAGAGATGTTACCAACAGAATTGAGTATGAAAATGCATTGAAATTTGCCCGGGAAAAAGCCGAAGCTGCAGATAAACTTAAATCCGAATTTCTGGCTCAAATATCGCATGAAATAAGAACTCCTTTGAATGTATTAATGAATTATCACTATCTAATAAAGGAACAACTTTCCGACGATGTAAAAGAAAATCTGGATTTTGCATTCCGGGCTATAAATAAAGCCGGGGAAAGGATTATAAGAACCGTTGATTTATTGTTGAACATGAACGAATTGCAGCTCGGTGTTTATAATCCAAAAATTGAAGAATTTGATATTGGAGATACTATTCTTAATCAGCTAGTGAACGAATTTATTCCGGCAGCCGAAGCCAAAGGAATAAAGTTGGAATTAGTTAAATTAATTGAGGATGATAATGTAATTTGTGACATATATTCGGTTAACCAAATTTTTTCGAACTTGATTGATAACGCTATAAAATATACTCACAAAGGTTTTGTTAAAATAGTGATTGACAAAATCGAGGAAAAGGTAGCCGTTAAAATATCGGATACGGGAATTGGGATTGAAGAAAAATATTTGCCAAAATTATTTCTTCCGTTCAGTCAGGAGGATGCCGGATACACCAGAAAATATGAGGGTACTGGATTAGGCCTTGCCGTCGCTAAGAAATTCTGCGATTTAAATGAAATTGATATTTCAATAGAGAGCGAAAAAGGAAAAGGAACTACGGTTACAACCATTTTCAATAAAACCAGTTTATAATCGTTCCCATTAACTTCCATTTTCTTTCCACATCAATTAATGTTAATTTTGCATTCTAAATTTTAAGCTATGCTCAAAGTAAACGAAATATATTATTCCCTTCAGGGAGAATCTACTTATGCCGGATTGCCATGTGTATTCGTCAGATTGACATATTGCAATCTGCGTTGTAGCTATTGCGATACCGAATATGCATTTTACGATGGGAAGGATATGTCCGTAGCCGATATTATAAAAAAGGTTGAAAGCTACGACTGTAATCTTGTTGAAGTCACCGGGGGAGAGCCCTTATTTCAGGAAGAAAGCATCGACTTGATGAAAAAATTGTGCGATGCCGGATATGAGGTGATGCTGGAAACAGGCGGACACATGAGTGTTGAAAATGTTGACGAGAGAGTTAAAATAATAATGGATGTAAAAACTCCTTCCAGCAAAATGAGCAAGAAGAATCTTTTTTCTAACTTTGAAAAGCTTAAAAATAGTGATGAATTAAAATTTGTAATTGGAACAAGAGAAGACTACGAATGGAGTAAGTCCGTTTTGGAACAATATTCATTGACGGATAAATTCACGGTTCTTTTTTCTTCAGTTTATGGAAAATTGAGCAATAAAGATTTGGCGGAATGGATAATAGAAGATAAACTGAAAGTTAGATTCCAGTTACAGAATCATAAATATATTTGGGAACCAGACTCGAGAGGTGTATGATGAAGATTGCGAAAGAGTTTAGATGGGAAATGGGTCACCGACTTCCTTTTCACAAAGGAAAATGTAAAAACTTGCACGGACATTCTTATAAAGCAATGATTGAATTTACCGGTGATCTTGACGAAAACGGAATGGTGTTGGATTATTACGATGTGAAAGAAGCCGCTGCGCCAATATTCGAAGAGTTGGATCACGCATTTATGGTTTACAAAGAAGATAGTGAGTTATTGGAAGTATTGGATAAATTACAAAGTAAAAAAGTAGTGGTCGATTTTCAAACCACAGCAGAAAACATTTGTGTTTATTTATTGAATAGAATAAAGAAAGCGGAATTGCCTTCCTCTATAAAGGAAATTACTATTTGGGTTTACGAAACGGAAACCACTTATGCGGTGGAATCTATTTCCCTATAAATTCTTTAATGTAATCCTTAATGCTTCTAAAATAAAGGATGAACGAAGTTAAAAATAAAATCCCAAATAGATCTTGAATACTGCGTAAATTTCCGGGCAACAGAAGCAAGGTTATTGCCGATAAAGTTGCAAGCCAGAACCAAATTAGACTATCTTTTTTCAATTTCTTTTTTACTCTGTTCCAACATTTTAATTATTTTGGGCAGAACTTCGCCTGCCTTACCAAATAGATTTAAATGAACCATCGAAGAAATTTCGGTTTCTTCAATATTTATTTCTACCAAATATGCACCCGAATTCTTCGCCGTAATCGGAATATAAGCCGCAGGATAAACAACGGCGCTTGTTCCTACCACAAAGCAAACATCACATTGCGAGGCCTTATTTTCAGCCGCTGCAAATACATTTTGTGGTAAAACTTCTCCGAACCAAACAACGTCGGGACGAATGAGTCCCCCACAGTATGTACAATGAGGGACTTTATCATCGAATCCAAAATTTGGACTATTATATTCACGCCGGCAATCGACACAATAATTTCTTTCTATCGAACCATGAAGTTCGTAAACATTTTCACTTCCGGCTCTTTGGTGTAAGTTATCTATATTTTGTGTGACTACATTTACTTCTTTAAAGAAATCCTGAAATTTGGCAATGGACTTATGACCGGCATTTGGTTTTGCGCGGTGAATTATTTTTCGTCTGTATTGGTACCATTCCCAAACCATATCGGGATTTTTCATAAAGGCATCGAAGCTGGCCAGCTCTTCCGGTTTTAATTTATTCCACAATCCGTCTTTTCCCCGGAAAGTGGATATTCCGCTTTCTGCCGAAATGCCGGCACCGGTAAAGAATAGTACGTTTTCAGCGTCTAATAGTTTGTCAACCAGCTCTTCGTATCTTTTCATTTTATTCCAGTTCTTTCAGAAGTTCCTTTGCTTCTTTTATTCTTTTCGGATCGTCTTGTTCTTGAACTTTAAATGTTAATAATTTATTAAGAAGTTCTTTTGCCAAGTCTTCCTCGTCTTCTCTTATCAATGCTTTTGCATAGTCGAGGTAAAACATAATATATCCGTCGTACATGGAGATAGCTTTTTTATAATGAACTATTGCCGTATCAATTTCAGCCCATCCCAAGCCTAAGACAGACAAAGCAGGTTTCCACTTTTCACTTAACTTTGCATGTGTTCTTGCAAGAATATAATGAGTCAAAGCCATATCATAAGTTGAGCCGTTATTTAATTTCAAAGATTTCAAGCAGTCGTCCCGGACTGATGTTACAATATCTCCTACGGAAAAAACGCCTTTGAAAAGAGCAATTCTACCGTTAACAATAGACCTTCTTAAATAAGGAACCGATTTATCGGGTGCAAGTTTAACTGCTTTTTCGGCATGTTTAAGAGCTGTTTCATAAGTTGCCAATTGTGCGTCTTCGTTATCGGGATTCATGTGTGCAGCAATATTAGAATAGGACCTTGAAAGTCGCCACTGCAATTCCCAACTATCGGCATTCATTTTTTCTGCCTGAAGATAAACTTCGAGTGCGGCTTTGTCGTTGAATGCTTTTTCAGTTAACGAATCCCCTTTCGCAATCAATTCTTCGAATGTTTGGGCTTTAAGCGCCACAAACGAAAGGAAAACGAGTATAATTGAAAGCTTTTTCATAATTACTCCTTAATCAAATAGTGAGTGAATATTTTCCGGATCATCATCCGGTTCGTTGCTAATTTTTTCTTTCAGCAATTCTGTGCCTGCCAATCTGATAAAACCCGTCCATTCCCCGTCGGACGCATCTTTTTCAATGGCATTTTTATAAGCATTGGTTTTTGCGCTTAGTTCGTCTGCGTGATATAAAATAATAGCTTCCAGGGTTCTCGGAACAACGGGAGAGGCAAATTCCAATTTGCCCTGGTGACTCAACACAAGATGTATCAATTGATCTTTCAAATCTTCAGGAAACCATTCTATTTTTTTTGCTTCCTTTTCAATCTCCATTGCGGCAATTACGATATGACCAAGTAATTTTCCTTTGGTGGTATAATCGAATGTCAATCCGGCTGAAAGTTCTTCCGTTTTGCCAAAATCATGAAGTATTGCTCCGGAAATAAGTAGGTCTCTGTTTACCTCGGGATGAATGTCACACATTAAATCGCAAATTTTTATAATCTCAAGTGTATGTTCCAACAATCCATGAATATAAGAATGATGCCAGGCTTTTCCTGCAGGAACACGGGTATATTTTTCGAATCGTTTTCCGACTAAAATTAATTTCAATAATCTTTTCAGATAATCGTTTTCTATTTTTTCTATCCTGCTTTTCAGCTCGGCTATCATTTCATCCGGATCTCGTTTCGATTTTGGCACGAAATCATCAATGCTTACATTATCATCTTCAGTAGCGGCCCTGGCGGAAAGAATTTTAATTTGCTTATTCCCGTTAAACTCTTCCACAACTCCGGAAACTTTAACAACCGTTCCGGGTTCGGCGTAACTCTTAAAATCTTCAAAATTGTTCCAAAACTTTGCATTAACAGAGGCAGAATTATCCGACAGTTCGATGTCGAGGTATTCGCTACCGGTTTTGGTTTTCTTGGATTCCAATTTCTTTATCAAAAGGAAATGGTCTACTTTTTCGCCTTTCGAAAGCTGTTGAAGATTTTTGGGCATACTTCCCTTGAAGTTATTCATTTAGTTTTAAAAAATAATAAAATATAAGAGTATTTAGAAAACAAAAAAAGAAGCGGTAAATTTTTTACCGCTTCCCTTATAATTTAGATTCAACTATATTCAACACAGAATTGAGTTGCGACATCGCTTCTTCTTTTAATTTGGAGCATTCGTTTTTCATTTTTTCTACGAATGCCTCATCTTTTATTTCTTTCAGATTGATAAGTACGTTATAAATTCCTCCCAAAACTCCGGTATAGGCGCTTTGTGCTCCAACGCCTACATCTGTTATGGAATTCGGATTACCGTACTGGGCAACGGTTCCGGCAATTTTAATCGCTTCCAAACTTAATTTTGCCGTATTCAAAGGAACCGCGACCGCTTTTTTCAATCCGTTTTGCATAGCTTCGTGTCTGACTTTTTTCTGTTCCTCTGTGGCTTTTGGCAATCTCCGGGCATCCATATAATCGTTGAACGCGTTTGTATCGTCGTCAATTGCTTTCACAAGTGCATTTTTAATTTCTTGGCATTTATCTGCTGCTTCGTTTAAGATTGCGTCCACATCCTCGCTACCCCGTTTATTGGCCGTGAGATTACTAACCATTGATGAAAGAGAAGCGCCCAAGGCTCCGGCCAGAGCAGCAATTGAACCACCTCCAGGAGCGGGACTTTCGCGGGAAACTTCATCAACGAAATCCGTTAACTTCATTTCCACAAGCGCATCTTCGCTGTTCTTTGGCAATCCCAATACTCTTTCGTCAATATCGAAGTCTGCTACATCCCGCAATCCCAAAGACTGAACAGCTGTTTCCAGAATATCCCGAACCGGAATGCCGGTTGATCTTCCTTGTTTGCGTAAATAATATTTCCCGGTCTCCAGCAGAGCGGGGAAAGGAACCATTCCGACAATTTCACTGCCTGTAACTATTATTCCTCTTTCCTCGGCCAATTTTCTGGTTGCATCGAAAACATGATGCATAGAGGTTACATTATAGTCGGTTAAGTTAATGGAAATTTGTACTCTGTCGTAATTGGGAACCATCCAGCCGATTGCCTTGCAATTTTTGAATAGTCCCGGTTTTTTAACGCTTTCACCCTCAGGTTTTTCCGGATCAATTCCGTTCAATTTCAACAATTCTACAAGGTCATAATCATGTTCATTTTTGCAATGTTCAATTGTTTCTGAAATTGTCTTTCCTTCAAACTCACAACTACCGCAAGGATAATTCCCTTCGGTGTATTTCAAGATTTTGGTTCCTTTGTAATAAAAAGGTTTAATATTTCCCCTTCTGGCGGAGCGTCCTTTTTCTCTTAATTCAAATGCAATATCGGTTGCGTGGAGAGTTTCGCGTGTATTTAAGTTAATATTGTAAGCAATTAAAAATTCTCTTACGCCTATTACGGTAGCGCCTGCTTTCGCGTTGAATTCCGAGGGCCCGAAATCAGGTCTCCATTCGGGTTTTTTCAATTTATCTTCTAAAGCTTCGTATTCCCCTTGTCGAACAAAGGCCAGATTTTTCCTTTCCGGAATTTGAGCGGATTTTTCATAAAGATAAACGGGAATACCGAGTTCTTCGCCCACTCTTTTGGCAACTTCTTTGGAGATTTCAATACACTCTTCGGTTGAAACACCGCTAACCGGAACAAAAGGACAAACATCCGTAGCGCCCATTCTCGGGTGGGAGCCGTGATGCTTGCTCATATCTATCAATTCGGAGGCTTTTTTTATTGCATTAAATGCTGCTTCTTTCACTGCATCCGGATTTCCGATAAAGGTAACCACAGTTCTGTTCATATCGTAACCGGGATCAACATCCAATAATTTTGCGCCTTCAACTTTTTCAATTTCGTCTGTTATTTGTTTAATTATAGCTTTGTTTCTACCTTCGGAAAAATTTGGAACACATTCGATCAATTTTTCAGACATATCTCTCTCCAATTTTCGTATAAATGAACGTCCGCCAAAATAAATTTTAATGCATAATAATGCAAAGGAATTTCATCCGGTTTTTCGATAGAGATTCGATTTTCTTCCGGGAATATCCTTGAAATTAACAAATGCAATTTATATTAGTTGACAAATAATATGATTAAATTTGCAACTCACTATTAGAGGAAAAAATGCAAAGAATATTATTACCCGGCGGAGATAAGCAATTAGAATGGTTTTCTCAATCGGTTAATTTGGAAGGAAAAAGCATATTGGTTTGCGGAGCTAATTTGGCTCCCGCAGTTGAGGAATTAATTTCTTTCAAACCTGGGCGGATAGAATTTATTCTGCCCGACTATGAATCTTTAATGAATGCCAATCTTTATTTTTCTGAGAAGAATATTATTCCCAAAATGATGGACTTTGAAGTAACGGACTTTGAAAATGATGAATTTGATTTTATTTATGCACAGGCATCCGTTTCGGGATTCAACAGAAAAAAAATAATAAAAGAATTCAAAAGAATATTAAAGCCTTCCGGGATTATTTGTGTTGGTGAAATCATCTTAAAGCATCCGGAATATCCCCAATTTATAGAGGAAATTCTGGATAATTCAGATATTGAAGCTTTGACGGTTGAGGAATTGAAAAACTTTTACACTTCCAGAAAATTTGAGGTGGTAAAGGAAGCCGACTTATCTTCAACTTTAAAGGAATTTTATTTGCAAGTAAGAAAACATTCCGAAGAGGTGAAGGAAGACTTAACCGAAAGTGAAAAATCCTATTATAAAAAAATACTAAAAAAAGCTTCGCACGAAGCAAATGCATTCTTGGAATTCGGTGCGGACAAGTTTATAGGATACCAAACTTTAATTTTAAAAATGGGTGATTGATGAAAAAAGGCGATATAGTTGAGTTAAAAATAACTTCTTATGCATTCGAAGGAAAAGGTATAGCTAAAATTCCTTCTTCCGAAGGAGGGGAATTTGTTGTGTTTGTTAACGGGGCGTATCCAGGTGATACAGTTAAAGCGATGGTGAGGAAAAAGAAAAAATCGTTTGCCGAAGCAACAGTCGTTGAAATATTGAATAGCTCGGATTTAAGGACAGAACCCAAATGTAAATATTTCGGCACTTGCGGAGGATGTAAGCAGCAAGATATGATTTATGAGAAGCAATTGGAATTTAAAAAAGCTCAGGTGGTCGAATCTTTTGAAAGAATTGGGGGGCTAAAGGATTTCGAAGTGGAGCCGATTGCCGGTTCGGAAAAAACTTTTTATTACAGAAACAAAATGGAGTACTCATTCAGCGATAAAAGATGGCTGACCAAAGAAGAGCTTCAGACCGAAGGTGAAATAAAACAGAGAAATTTTGCGCTTGGTTTGCACATTCCCCGAATTTTCGACAAAGTTTTGGACATAAACCAATGCTTTTTACAGAGTGAGACAAGTAACGATATTCTCAACCGAACAAGGGAATTTTTTCTTTCAAAAGGAATTTCCATTTACAACACCAGAACTCATACAGGTTATCTGAGGCACTTGGTAATAAAAACCGGACATCACACCGGGGATGTGATGGTAAACTTGGTTACATCCGAATGGAACGAAGAATTGATGAAAGAGTATGCCGGTTATTTATCGGAAAATATTGAGGGAATAAAAAGTATTATTAACAACATCAATTATAAAAAGGGCAGCACCGCGCTGGGGGACGAAGAACATCTGATTTCCGGCGAAGAATACATTTATGATTTTATAGGAAAATATAAATACAGAATTAGCGCGAACTCATTTTTCCAAACCAACACATTACAGGCTGAAAAACTATATTCAGCTGCAAAAGAATATGCGGATTTTAACGGAGATGAAATTGTATACGATCTTTATTGCGGGGCGGGTACAATCACAATTTTCATGGCAGATGCGGTAAAGGAAATTTATGGGTTCGAGAGTGTGGAAGCCGCAATAGAAGATGCCAAATACAATGCGGAGTTGAACGGGGAACTCAACACCAAATTTTATCTTGCAGATTTGAACAAGTCCCTTTTACCCAAGGTGAAAAGCGACAATCTACCTCTGCCGGATGTAGTTATTGCAGATCCTCCGCGTAGCGGGATGAATCCTAAAACGGTTAAAGATATAATCAATTTGTCACCAAAGAAAATTGTGTATGTTTCGTGTAATCCCACAACTCAAGCACGGGATATAAAAGTACTTACCGAAGATGGAGGCTACAGATTGGTTAAAATCCGCCCGGTCGATATGTTTCCTCATACATATCATATTGAAAATGTAGCGTTGTTAATTAAAGAATAAAAGCGGCGGATGGTTATCCGCCTAAACTGAAGTTCTCATGTTGTAGCGGGATAAATAATTTAATGTAACTTCCTGCTTCAATTTGGTCGTCCAAATCTTTAATGTGTGTGTAATTAATATAAGGCAGAACGCCAAGCCCTCCGAAGGGAATTACGCTAAAACCCGGATGCATAACGTCGTTATTCCAAACAATAGTAGGTCCAACGTCAATTCCAACAGCCCGGTATAAATATTCCACACCGGCGTGAAATCTTTTTGTCCCGGCCAGTTTGTCATAATCCAAAGTAATGCCCCAGCTTTGATATTCAAAGTCTTGATTGTGAAACAGTATCGACAATTCATATCCAAAAACAAATTCAATTTCTTGTCCGAATGCGAGCCCCAATTTAATTCCGGGATTTACATATGTTTTAATTTGGGGGAATGAAATAACCGGAAGCAGTAAAATGAAAAATAATATCTTCCTCATGCAGCCTCAATGCTTTTGAAAGATGCACTACAATATAAATTTCACAAAATATTTTATCAAGAATTACTTTTTAATGGTAATTGATGTTCCGGGAGCTCCCATATAAAAATCTATTATTTTAGCCGGTTTTTTACCTTCGTTTTTACCGAAATGCCACTTTCCGGCCAATTCCGTGTGCAATTAAATGAAGGCTTTGCAGATATAAAACTGCAATTTTTGTAATGCTTTTCCCTCTGAATTGGTCAATAATCCGCACTCTGTATCAAAATAAGATACTTTTGAAATATCCCCGTTTCCTACATCAGGCAATTGATTTGTATTTGTAATTCAAATCAAAAAATCGATTTATTTTTATCAAAAATGCACTTTCCAATGCTAAATAATTCTTCATGTCCGATTTTTAAAAACAGAGTGAATAGGGGGAAAAACAACGTATCAAAAAGGGGAGATTTTCAAAATGAGACACTCTATAAATTCTTTTCCGGAGAATTAATCCACTTTTTGAGCCGTATCACAACATTTTGTGTTTGGCATCACTTTTGGAATTGATTGTCCGTTGATAAAAGAAGAACAGTCAATTAAGAAGGAGGTTCCTTTGAGAACTCAAATACAAAAAATAGCGATACTCATTTTGATGGTATCGAGTTTCCTAGGCGCTAATATGAACGCACAGGAAATTGTAAAAAGCATGGGAAAATTTGTTCCTGTCGTTCAAAACGGCATGGCAATAAATCCGAATCCCATAGACGGCACCAGCATTGCTCAAATAAGCGGTAAAGCAGACGGAGTGGATGGTGTTTTCAAAATCCCCTTAGGTCCTTATCAAGGACAAAATGTTTTTGCGGGGACATTTTCAGGCACAATAGACGGCAATAACGCTAAATTCTATTGTGTTGACCTTACCCACGGAATTAAATATGGTGAGGATTACGAAGATAACGGTAACACCTCTGCGGAAATTACCTATATAATGAATCATTATTTTCCGCATGCTCAAGGTCCGAATGAATTATCAGACCTAAACAAAGAAGCATCTGCTGTGCAAATAGCCCTTTGGCATTTCAGCGATGGCGCTACTGTGGATCAAAATTCGGTTAGTAATTCAACTGTTAGAAACAGAGCGTTAGACATAATTGCGGACGCAAATGCAAATGCTTCCGGTACAGTTACTCCTAGTACATTGTCCATTTCCCCAAGTTCTCAAAACGTTCCTTCTAATGCAAATGCAAGTTTTAATGTTAGAGTTGAAGACGCTAACGGAAACGGCGTTCCGAATGTAACGGTAAACTTAAGTTCAACGAGCGGAACTTTAAGTTCAAATTCGGTAACAACGGATGCAAACGGCGATGCAACATTCACGTTGAGTCAAGGTTTTTCCAATAGTGCGGTGGTAACGGCAACGGCAAATCTAGAAATTCCACAAGGAACGAAATATGTCCACAAGGCCTCGCCTAACCAATATCAACAATTAGTTTTGGCAACCCCGATCACGGTATCCGCTCAAGCAGCGGCTTCTGTATTTTGGGGCGATGGTCAGGATTTATGTATTACGCTCAGCGACGGCTCAAAATTTACTATAGGAAGACTTTACACCACTACGCTACAAAACGGTGATGTGAAAGTTAGATTGGAAATTTCGAAAGATTACAACGACAACACTTATCAAGAAAAAAATACAACTCCAATCTATGCAATAGGTTGGCCGAACGACAAACACGATTTCAAAGCTCTTCACAAAAGTGACAAAGCGGAATTTGAAATTTTCGACAACAACGGAAATTCAATTGTCCGTTTTGAACTCGATTATTTAGAGCAAGGAATGTCGGGTTACCCAAGTGGTTACGGTCCGAGAATTGAAAATATTGTAAGTGGAAATATTAATTATATTAAAGACATCAATTCTTCCCTCAGCCGTAATTTTAACGATTACGGATATGTTTTAACTCAACATTCTCCTGCAACGGATAATAATTATACACCGAATTCAAATTATCCGAATTGGGAATTC
>CAZULK010000064.1:0-13886 GCA_964621225.1 uncultured Melioribacteraceae bacterium
GCGGGGCCGACGAGACTCGAACTCGCGACCTCCTGCGTGACAGGCAGGCGTTCTAACCAAACTGAACTACGACCCCAGTGTTACAAATTCTCAAAAAGAACGAAGCCAAAATTATAACTAAGTTATAAAATATGCAACACTTTTTTATAATTTTTCTACACCAAAAGTTACACCGACAGCCAAGGCTGCTTTAAGCGCCTGATCCGTCTTTTTAACCAACTTCTGTTTGCTTATTGCATCTTCAATTTTGACTGCTTTTATTTCACTTCCTTTCAATGCAGCCATCATGCCGAATTTCTTTTTCATTGCCAATTGAATGGCGAATGTTCCGAATTTGGTTGATAGGATTCTATCGTAAGGAGTCGGACTACCGCCTCTCTGTAAGTGTCCCAACACAGTATATCTGGTTTCTAGTCCGGTATTATCGGTGATTTGTTTTGCAACATATTCTGCAATTCCACCAAGTTGGATAGGATCCGTTCTCTTTTTATCGGTAGCTTTTACAACCATTTGTCCGCCTTTAGGTTTGGCTCCTTCGGCAACACAAACAATCGAGAATTTTTTGCCACGCATATGTCTTTGAACCACTTTATCATATACCGCTTCCCATTCAAACGGAAATTCCGGTAACAGAATAATGTCAGCACCGCCGGCAAGTCCCCCGTGAAGAGCTATCCATCCGGCGTATCTTCCCATTGCTTCTATAACCATTACCCTGTGATGGGAAGAAGCTGTTGTATGCAATCTATCGATTGCTTCGCTCACAACATATACAGCAGAATCATGCCCGAATGTTACGTCCGTGGCATCCAAATCATTATCAATGGTTTTGGGAACCCCTACAATATTCATCCCCATTTTAGAAAGCTTGTTGGAGATGTGCATTGTTCCGTCGCCGCCGATAGCTATTAGGGCATCCAAACCCCAAGCTTCATAATTCCTTACGGCTTGCTCGGCTCTGTTTACTATTTTAATTTCGCCGTCAACTTCTTCCGGCCAATGGAACGGGTCACCTTTATTGGAAGAACCCAATATCGTACCGCCTTGTGCCAATATGCCGGAGACGTCTTTGTTGTATAATTCTTTTGCACGACCTTCAACCAATCCCTCGAATCCGTCGATAATACCAAGTACACTCAATCCTTCGTCGTGCGCAGGTTTTGCTACTCCTCTAATTACGGCATTCAAACCGGGACAATCTCCTCCACCGGTTAAGATGCCTATTCTTTTTACTTTGTTTCCTTTACCCATCACTACCTCATGATTTCTAAAAAGCAACGCAAATATACAAAATTTGCAGGCTAAGATTTAGTATTGACATTTAATTTTTTCCATGTTTTAAAATGGAGTTTTGCATAATTATTCAAATCAATCTTTCCCAACAATTCTTTATTATTTTTTATAAATTCTTCTGTATCGGTGGATGACCCAAGCGGTAACGGCTTTGTGCCTAACTTGTTTTTTTTGAACCATTGAATCATTTTTGCCCTTGCCAATATTGATGCTGCAGCTACTCCAAGAAATTTTTCAGCTTTCGGCATTGAAATAAATTCTACGTCCTTATTCCTGCCCGAAGCATCAAGCTCTTTTTCCTTTTTGTTGAATTTATCCGTAATCACCAATTTGCAATTTGTTTTTTCAATCAATTTTTCCACAACAGCGGAATGATATTTATCCAGCATTTTATTTATGTTCTTTTCTTCCGTGTAAACTTTATTATATTCCACGGGTTCAACACTCATCACCTCGAATTCAATTCCGGGTATTTGAGATATTTTAATTGCCATGTCCCAAATTATCTCGTCCGTTAAATCTTTGCTGTCCCTTACTCCCAGATCCAGCAATTTTGGTTTGGTTTCCCCATTCACATAAACTGCTGCAATAACCAGCGGACCAAACAAATCCCCTTTGCCGGTTTCATCGCTACCAATGTATTCCTCCGGTTCGTCATCTAAAATTTTGTCTTTGAACAGAGCAGGTTGTTCTTGAACTAATTCATTTAAAGTTTGAAACTCGGGGGTTGAGGTCTTTCCCTGTAAAACGGTTTTTATCCCTTTTTTGCCAAAATAGACTAGAAGTTTGAATTTATTATCCGCAAAATGGATATCATATTCAAAGTTATATTGCTTTTCCGAAAAGTTGTCAACGAAACAACCGAATTCCTCTAAATTTTCAGCTAATTCGTCAATATGTTTTTTTGCCAATTCTTTTTGGTTCATCTTTTTAATCAATCCTATATTCGATTATGTTTTGCTATTTCCAAGGGCAAGTTGTAATTTTGTCCATTTAATTAATAATAAGCTATGCAGAACAAAAACAGATTATATTTTCAAATAATAAATATACTTATAATATTACTTCTTATCTCCACAGGGTGTTCGGATAATAAAAATATTGTTGCCGAAATCGGTACTCACAAAATAACTCTCAAACAATGGCAAAAGAGGTATTCCGAATTTTTATCTTCTACGGGAATCAAAGATAATTTGCCTATGAGGCATGATATTTTGGATAATATGGTGAATGAGATAATTCTCTATTATTACGATGATAATAACAAGATATTTAACAATCCGGAATATCAAAAAGAAATTGAGTGGTTAAAAAAAGAAGCTATTCTTGCATTCGTTAAAGATAGGGATATTTATGCTAAAATTACCGCTACCGACGAGGAATTGAGGGAGGCATATTATAAGGCTCACGTTGCCATTTCGGCAAGACATTTATTCGCCCGTACAAAAGAGGAAGCGGATAATTTATATCAACTTTTGAAAGCCGGAGCGGACTTCAATACTCTGGCGAAACAAGTTTTTACCGATTCAACCTTGAAAGCGAACGGCGGTTACATTGGATGGTTCACTTGGGGTGATATGGACCCCGCATTCGAAGATGCTGCATATAAACTTCGTCCCGGGGAAATTTCTTCCCCCGTTCAAACTGCCCAAGGCTATAGCATTATTAAAGTGGAAGACAGAAAAGTGCAGCCTTTAATGACAGAGTATGATTTTAATAGGAGAAAAAAAGATATTGAGCGCTCTCTGAGAATCTCCAAGAAAAGACCCGCCGAGAAAGAATTCATTAAAAAATTAATGGATCCGGAAAAATTGAAATTTAATAACGAAGCTATTGATTTTCTGTTCGAACATTTGAATGAGCTCAATTCAGAGGTTGTGTTAAATAGAAGCGATGATTGGGTTGCACAATATGAAAACAGAAATTATACATTGGGCGAGGTGGCGGAATTGTTGAATTCGGTTCCGTTATTTCACCGGGAAAGAATGAGGAATCAACGCTTGCTTAGGAAGGGGATAGAAGGGCTTCTGGTTCAACAAAAAATTTATGAATACGCCATCGATAAAGGCTACGATAAAAATTCGGAAGTTTTGGAAGCTCAATATAAATTGACCATGAACAAGTTTCTGCAGACCAAAATGGATGAAATTTCAATGAATGCTTCCATCCCGGATTCTGCAGCCATGAAATATTATGAGGAAAACATAAATGTTTTTAGCGAACCACAAAAAATTAATGTTTCCGAAATTATTGTATCCAGAAAGACTTTAGCCGATAGTATTATGAACTTTCTCAATCATGGAAGCGATTTTGGTAATTTGGCGGAAAAATACTCAATTAGAAAATGGAGCGCTAAAAACCGAGGCGAGATTGGGTTGGCCTCTTTGGAAAGGTTCGGTTTATTGAAAGAAAAATTATGGAATGCACCCATTGGGAAGATTGTAGGTCCCTATAAAATTAACGAAGTTTTTGGTATATTTAAAGTTACGGAAAAAGTTGATGCAAGACCTATTCCTTTTGAGAAAATAAAGGACGAGGTCGTGCAAAAAGCTAAATTGGATATGCGTACTAAACTAGTATCCAATTATTTGGAAAAAAAGCGTAAGGAGATTGATCTAAATATATATTATGATAATTTGATCTATTCTGCGAAGAAATTTAATTAAAAGAACCGGTCGGGTAAACCGGTTTATTGTTATTATTAATTAGGTTAAGGAGCATTTGTATGAGACGTATTGCTGCAATTCTCTTCGCCATGGTGGTACTCCTATCGATTACCCTTCATGCGGGAACTACGGGAAAATTGACGGGAAAAGTAATCGATAAAGAAACGGGCGAACCGCTTCCTTTTGTGAATATCATACTCGAAGGTACCATGCTCGGAGCTGCTACCGACATGGAGGGAAATTATGTTATTCTGAATATTCCTCCGGGTGTCTATACCGTTAAAGCTCAATTTGTTGGTTACCAAACTGTTCGAGTTGAAGGAGTTAGGATATCCGTCGATTTAACTACCAGGCAGAATATCGAAATGAGTTCTGCTACCGTTGAACTTGGTGAGGTAGTCGTTACAGGGGGAAGAGAGCTGGTTAGAAAAGACGTGACTGCCACAGAAGCGAGGGTTACGTCGGAACAGATAGAAAATTTACCTGTAGCTGAGTTGGATGATGTGCTTCAACTTCAAGCCGGGGTAAACAGAGGTGCCGGCGGTGAATTCCATATCCGTGGCGGCCGTTCTTCCGAAATAGCTTATTGGGTGAATGGTATCTCAATTACCGATGGTTATGATAATTCTCAAGGTATAGAAATTGACAATAGTTCGGTCAAGGAATTACAAGTTATTACCGGTACTTTTAACGCCGAATATGGTCAGGCCATGTCAGGTATTGTTAATACAGTTACCAAAGAAGGCGGACAAAGTTTCAATGGTTATGTAAATGTTTATTCAGGGGATTATGTAAGTAATCACACTAAAGTATTTCCTAATATCGATCATCTGAATCCTGCGGAAAATTATAACTTCCAAGCAAATTTTGGCGGACCCGTTCCGGGAACGTCTAAGAAATTGACTTTCTTTGTCAACGGACGTCATGCTTACGATGATGGATGGTTGTACGGTTTCAGAAAATTTTCTACAACCGGAGATACTTTGAATGGAGAAGCAGTGCCGATGAATTGGAGCAAAAGATGGCTTGCTCAAGCTAATCTAAGTTTTTATGCTTCAAAATATTTTAAGTTTAATTTAGAGGCTCTCTATTCCAAGAGGAATTACCAGGATTATAATCACTTTTTCAAGTGGGAACCCGACGGTAATAATTTCCAATTTGCAGATGCTTACAATGCAACACTTACTATGACTCACACATTTTCACCTTCTTCTTTTTATACAGTGAAAGCTTCTGTGTTCGACAAAGAGTACAATTCTTATTTGTACGAAGATCCGCTTGATTCAAGATATTTGCATCCCGATTCACTTAACACTGTTGGGTTTGCATTTGCAACCAAAGGTACTTCTTTGGGAAGATTTTGGAGAAGAACTACAACTTATGTCGGCAAAATTGATTTTACATCCCAGGTCTCAACTCATCATATGATAAAAACCGGTGCGGAAATCAAGACTCATAAAATAAGAGTTGACGGTTACTCCATTCAACCTGCATTGAATGAATTCGGAGTGCCGATAGAACCGTTCAGACCTGCAATTCCGGGTAAAGATGAATTGGGCAGGGAAGCTTATACCGAGGATCCTTTGGAATTTTCGGCCTATATACAGGATAAAATTGAATACGAAGAAGTTATTATTAATTTAGGTCTTCGTATGGATTATTTTGACGCAAACGGAAATGTATTGGTTGACGAAACTGACCCAAATATTTATTTGCCGCTTAGACAAGGATTGGACTCTTTGAGTCTTTCCGAAAGGAGACCATATTTTTATAAAGATTCATCCCCTAAATGGCAATTATCTCCCCGCCTTGGTATTGCATATCCTGTAAGTGCAGGCGGTGTTGTAAGATTCTCATACGGTCATTTTCTTCAAATCCCTTCTTTCCAATACTTGTATAACAATACATCATACAAAGTACCTCTTTCCGGTAATCCGGGAAGCGTGTATGGTAATCCCGATTTGAAACCCCAGCAAACGGTTATGTACGAAATCGGTTTCAAACAGGAATTTATGAATACATTTTCTCTCGATGTTACTGCTTTCTACAGGGATATAAGAAACTGGATTACTGCTGGAACGATAGTGGAAACACGTAACGGTATTGGATACAGTAGATATGTAAATAAAGATTATGCCAATGTAAAGGGTATTACATTTAATGTTAGTAAGAGGTTTAGCGATTATTGGTCTTTCGATGTTAATTATACTTACCAAGTTGCGGAAGGCAGTAATTCCAGACCTGAAGAAGAATTTGATGCACAACGAAGCGATAGAGAACCTTCGTTATATTTGATTCCGCTCGACTGGGATCAGAGACATCTCCTGAATATCAACTTTTACGTTGGTGGAGAAACATGGGGCGGAAGTCTTTTGGGAAGGTACGGAACCGGTTTACCCTACACTCCTTCCATTACTCAATATACTTCCGAAAGAGGAATTACTTCCGGATTTCAGAGAAACAGCAGACGTAAACCGAATCAATTCACAATGGATTTGCGTTTGCATAAATCATTTGAACTTTCCGGTATTAATGTAACTACATTTTTGAGAGTATTTAATATACTCGATACAAAAGTTGTTACAAATGTATTCGGTGATACAGGCGATCCGGAATTTACCACTGTTGGTCAAAATGTTGGAGAAGACCCGAACAGACCTAATACTGTTGCCGAGTACTTGATTTCACCATGGAATTACGGTGAACCACGTAAAGTTGAATTTGGTTTTGAATTCTCATTCTAATTGAAGTTTCAGGAGGAAAATAGATGAAAAAGTTTTTGTATATAATTTTAATTTTAACTTTTGCGGCATCTTTTCTGCAAGCTCAAAGCAGAGAACATGTTCCCGGAAAGGAAAGGGGTAATTCCGGTAAAAGAGCAAAAGTTCAAATGGAAGGAAATAGAATTAGAACTACGATTCATAATTTCGCCTTTTCCGGTAGAACCGGAGGAGAATTTCCAATTTCCGTTCAAACCCCATACGAATGGCCTAAAAATACAGGTCAGGTTTATTTAGCATTACAAGCGCTTATTATTGGTGGTGAAGTTGTGGATGATTTGGGAGAAACTCAAAGAATAATTGACGTTCCGAGTTACAGAACTTCCCCACAGGGTGCAAGTTGGAATATTGAACCTGTTCCCGGCTACTATAATGATAATCGTCCCGAACGTTCTGTGGCAACCAGTGTTGATGAAACCACTTGGCCCAGTTTTTGGCCGGATAGAATGAATGACCAAGTCGATCCGGGTTGGAAAGGTTCATGGAACGGTTATTTCGGAAAAAATGTTTTCAATGCCGATCAGGAAGTTTTTTATCGTGCATCCGATGATAATTACGACAGATATGCAAATTACTTCCCCGATACTACAGACCTTTCGAGAAAAGGGATGGGACTTATTATAGACGTTCGTGCTCTTGCATGGTCTCAAGTTTTGGTTCAAGATGCTATCTATTTATTACATACAATAAAAAATGACGGTACAAAAGACTTAAACAAGGTTGGCGTTACTGTTTGGTTTGCTGATTTCGTTGGCGGTAACGGTGACAGTCAAGATGATATTTCGGAATTCGACTTGCTGGAAGATATTCTTTGGGCAAGAGATACCGATAACCGTGCACCCGATTTTGGTTCCGACCCTGTTGGAATTGTTGCTGTTTCTTTCCTCGAAACTCCGGGTAATGCTACAGACAGAATTGACAATGACGGCGATGGAATGGAAAACGGTCCAATCGTTCCAAGAGAATGGGTGCAAGTTGATGGTGAACCTGAAAATCCCGATGCCGATATTCCGGACAACTTGATTGACGATAACGGTAACGGATTGATTGACGAGAACCAAACCCACATCGCATTCGATAATCAAGTTGGTGTTCAGTACGCTGATTACATTGACAATGATGGTGATGCAGAAGAAAATGCTCCTGTTGTAACACAGGAAATGGTTGATTTAGTGCAAAATGATAAATTCAAGAGATGGCCTTTAATGGATTCTGTTCAAAACGGAAAAGTTCATCTTTTGATGGTTGAGAGCGACGATATTGGTGCAGCTTTCAAAGATAATATAGACAACGACGACGATGGTGAGGAAGGCAGTCCGACCGTTACTCAGGAAATGATTGATGCCGCAGCTGCAGATGCTCCTTACTATAGATATAAAGTGCCTGGTACAGATATAATTCTTTACGACGTAAAAGCGGAAGACTTAGGCAAAAAATATGCAGATGGAATAGATAACGATGGAAATGGTGCCGTGGATGAATTTATGGACGAAGGCATTGACGAAATGGTTGATGAAGCAAGAAACGACGGTATTGACAATGACGGTGATTGGGATCCGTTGAAGGATGACGTTGGATTAGATGGTGTGGCAGATACCGGAGATCCGGGCGAAAATGACGGTAAACCAACTTCCGGAGCCGGAACCGGATTGCCGGGCGAACCCAACGTGGATGTAACCGACGTTTCGGAAACCGACCAAATAGGTATTACAAACGCACAAAAAATACCCGCCGGTGGATTGAACATCAATTCAGATGCTCAAATGTGGTTTGATTTTATGATACCTGGTAAGTTCTTCGCACCATTCCCTGTGCTAGCCGGTGAATACGATTTGTTTGTTTCTTCAAGTTTCTTCCCGCTTAAAGCGGGTCAAACCGAACCGATTTCTTTGGCGGTTATGCTTGCAAATGGTCCTGCTAACGATCCGGATGGTTTGCAGCGTAAAGCAGAAATTCTGAGAAAAAGAGTTCGTGTTCAGGAAACTTATAACAACGATTATCAATTTGCGAACGCTCCGATAACCCCTACCGTTACTGCCATTGCTGGAGATAACAGAGTTACTCTCTATTGGGATGACGAAGCTGAGAAATCATTCGATAGATACATCAATAACATTGGTGGTAATGGAAAGGATTTCGAAGGATATAAAATTTATAGAGCATCCGATCCGGCATTCTTGGATGCAGAAAATATTACAAATGGTTTTGGAATTAAACAATTCAGAACTCCAATTGCACAGTTCGATTTGAAAGACGGAATAGTTGGTTTCGATTCATCCGGAATTGACGGTGTTCATTACTATATGGGTGATGATTCGGGACTTCAACATAGTTTCGTTGATTCCACTGTTCAGAATGGATTCACCTACTACTATGCTGTAGTATCTTATGACTTTGGTTATCCTGCAGGGGATATTATTCCTTCTGAATCTCCGATGAGAATTTCATTGCAATCGGATGGAAGCGTTAAACTGGGTAAAAACGTTGTGGTGGTTAAACCCGAAGCGCCGGCTGCAGGTTATGTTGCTCCTACTCTTGGAAAAATCGAAAGGGTGGAAGGATCTACAACCGGCTCTATCTTTTATGATATAATTGACATTAATAAAGTTAAAGATGGTCACGTTTATTATATCACTTTCGAAGATACAATAAAAGCTGCTTCAAAACCGGGAGAACAAGATACATTAACTACAAAGTCATTCACTCTTGTGGATTCTACAGATAATGTTGTGTTGATTGACAGAAGCACTAATCTTGATCCCGATTATGAACAGCCTATTGTTGATGGATTTAGATTGAAGTTCAAAAATGAAGATCGAGTGGATATAAATAAAAATACTTCCGGTTGGAATACTGACCAAGTTCCAAATTATGCATTCGAAAAGTTCACTTTCCTTACTGTTAGCGGTGAACCGAGACCAAATGACTACGATATTATTTTTGGTGACGTAGGAGAGGATACCTCGAATGCGGCAACAATTGCAGGATTTTCATTCGCTGCAAAACCGGTTAATTTTAAAGTATACAACAGAAGTGATCAGAAATTCATCGATTTTGTATTTATGGAAGTTGATGGAAGCGACGGTGTATTTAGTGCCAAGGGAGCTTTCAAAGACAGAATCGTATTCATGGAGAAAAACACTGCCGGCGATGATGTGTTCACATGGTGGTTCTATTTGGCTGCCGATACAACTGGTGGATACAGATTCCCACAAGCCGGAGATACTGCTTCAATTAGACTGAAAAAACCATTCTTATCAACTGATAAATTCAGATTTGTTGCAAAGAGTGGTTATATCGATAAAGAACAAGCTAAGCTAGATTTAGAAAAAATTAAAGTTGTCCCGAATCCATATGTGGCTTCAGCTCTTTGGGAGCCTGCTAATCCGTTTAGCAGTGGTAGGGGACCAAGAGAATTACACTTTACTCATCTTCCGGCTAAGTGTAAGATCAGAATATTCACTGTCAACGGTGAATTAGTTAAAACGATCGATCACGAAAGCCAATATAACGATGGAACTGCAAGTTGGAATCTTTTAACTAAAGATAATCTTTCTGCATCCTATGGAGTTTATATTTACCAAATTGATGCTCCGGGAATCGGTCAGAAGATAGGCAAATTTGCGGTTATTAAATAAGTTTGAAAAATTGAAGGAGTAATAAAGTGAATAGAGTTAAAATTTTATTTATAGCAATTTTGTCGGCAGCTTTTTTAAGTCTGCCGGCAGAAGCTCAGGTTACCAAAACCGGTACCACTGCTGCAAAATTTCTTAGCATTGGAATCGGTCCGAGAGCTAATGGAATGGGTTCCGCATTCAGTGCAATTGCCAATGATGCCTCGGCAATGTACTGGAATCCTGCCGGGATCGCCCAAGTGGAAGGATATCAAGCGATATTTACTTATACAAAGATGTTCGCAGATGTAAACTTAAATTATTTTGGCGTTGTAATGCCTGCCGGCGAAATTGGTAATTTTGGTGTAAATGTTACCGCTCTTAACTTTGGAGAAATGGATGTTACAACAGAATACCATCCCGAAGGTACAGGACAAAAATTCTCCGCAGGCAGTTATGCTTTCGGACTTTCCTACGCCAAGTTTATTACCGACAGATTTATTGTTGGGGCGAATTTCAAATATATAAGGGAAGACATATCAAATTCGAGCGCTCAAGGCATTGCATTTGATATCGGTACAATATTTACAACACCCTTCTATGGAATAAGATTTGCGTCTTCCATTTCAAATTATGGAACAAAGATGCAAATGAGCGGGGATGATTTGCTGGTACGTCATGATACCGATCCTGGAAGAAATGGTAATAACGAAAGCCTTGATGCTTATCTTTCAACAGACGCATTCGAACTTCCTTTAAGACTTCAAATCGGTCTATCAAGGGAATTCAACATTATGGATCAAAAATTGACTTTGGCATTGGATGCAAATTATCCGAACGATAATTCCCAATGGGTAAATTTAGGAGGAGAACTATCTCTATTGAACGGATTGATTTCTTTAAGAGGTGGATATAAAACCTTGTTCCTAAAAGATTCTCAGGAAGGTGCAACTTTTGGAGTAGGATTAAATTATCAGGAAATGTCATTTTTCAAGTTTAGGTTAGACTATTCTTACCAAAAGTTCGAATATTTGGATAATATTCATAGTTTTGGTGTGATCCTGACTTTTTGATTTGATTAAAAATATGTTTATTTTTAATGAATTAGACACAACTAACTATTCAACAACAAAAATAAGGAGCGTTTTATGAAAAAACTCTTCACTTTTGCAGCAGCTATGCTGTTTGTCGCTTCTTTGGCTTTGCAAGCTCAACCATATACTGTTACTTTCAATGTGGATATGAGCGTTAAAGCAGCCGAAGGCTCATTCAGCGTAGGTGATTCTGTATTCGTTCGTGGAAGTTTCAACGATTGGGGAACAACCGATATGATGGACGATACAGACGGCGATTCTGTTTATACACTTGCTGTTAGCGGGTTCAATGCTAACGACACTGTGTATTACAAGTTTTTCCATACACCTGATGTATGGGAATCTGATCCGAATCGCGAACTTATAGTTACCGGCGATGCAGCAGTAACTGATTTCTTCGATCGTGACAGTGTTGTTAATACAACAACTTATACTGTTACATTCCAAGTAGATATGAACGTTAAGCAACAGGAAGGATTGTTTGATCCTGCTGCAAATAATGTTTATGTACGCGGAAGCTTCAATGGTTGGGGAACCGACAATATGATGGACGACACCGACGGAGATCTTGTATACGAAACTGCTGTTGCAGGTTTACAAGGTAGCATCGACTTCAAATTCTATTATGATAACCCAGACACATGGGAAAGTGATCCTAATAGAAACTTGAATGTTGATAGCGATATTACTTTCAAAGATTATTTTGATCGTGATAGCGTTGTTACTTTGGAAACTTATACTGTTACTTTCCAAGTTGATATGTCTGTTAAAGACGCCGAAGGTACATTCGACAAAACAGCATCTAATGTATCCGTTCGCGGTTCGTTCAACGGTTGGGGACAAACAGCCATGGATGATACTGACGGTGATTTAGTGTACGAAGCTGTAGTAGCAGATGTACAAGCCGGAACACAAGCATTTAAGTTTTTCTACGATAATCCGGATACTTGGGAAAATGATCCTAATAGAGAAATTGATGTATCAAGTGACATGACTTTCCGTGATTTCTTCGATCGTGATAGCGTAATTGATATCACAGGTGACGGAAATGTTCTTTTCAAAATTGATATGTCTGTAATGGAAGAAATTGGTATCTTCGATGCAACAACCGATTCCGTGCAAGTAAGAGGCGGATTTAACGGTTGGAGTGATGGAGATCCTGCTCGTTCAAAAATGAGCCAGAATCCTTTAATTCCAAGTGTTTGGACCTTGAATGTTCCATTCACATCACAACCAATAGACGAAGAATTACAATACAAATATTACGTAGCTTTGGCTGATCCTGGTATCTGGACCGATGGTTGGGAAAGACCAAATAGCCAAGGTGGTGGAAACCGTGGTGTTCTCTTCAAAGGGGAACCTGCTCAGGAAGTTGACGATGTTTGGTATGATGATATTAACCCGGATTGGGTAATTGAAGCAGGTAAATCTATTGATGTTACATTTAGCGTGGATATGACTCCTGCTATGGACCCTGACAAACAAGCAGTTCCTTTCGATCCTGCAACTGATACACTGTATTGGATTGGAGAACAGCCTTCGTTCGTAAGAACTCAAGGTTGGGAAGATACAGATAATATGAAAGTATTTATGTTGACTGACGATGATAATGACGGAGTTTATACTGGTACTTTGACAGTTAACGGTCCATCGTTTAACTCCTTCCAGTATCGTTATGCTTATGTCAGCGCTGCAGACGGTGGCAACTTCATTCACGAACCAGCTGGTTTCGGTGACTTTGCATATCGTGTAAGATATTGTGCAATGGACGGTGTAAGATCATTCGTTCAGCCTTATGCAACTCCTACCGATGTATGGACAAATCAAGAAGACAAGTCCGATCAGTGGGAAGATGGTCCTACAACAGGTGTTAGAGAAACAGATGCAATCGTTAATAAATTCGAATTGCAACAGAACTATCCTAACCCGTTCAACCCGACAACTACAATCAGATTCAGCGTTCCTGCAAAAGGAATGGTGACTTTGAGAGTATACAATGTATTGGGTCAGTTGGTAGCTAATTTAGTAAATCAAGAACTTAAAGCTGGAAGTTACGAAGTAGATTTTGACGGCTTCGCATTAAGTTCAGGTATTTATTTGTATAAATTATCTACAGGAAATTACGAAGCAACAAAGAAAATGATGCTTCTCAAATAATTAATCTTTTGGATTGATTTTAGCCGGTTCCCGAAAAGGGACCGGCTTTTTTATTTTAAATTGTATTTAAACAATTTGTTTAGTTTTCTGGCGAATACATAAATGATGTTTTGACGGAATTCAATAATTCACATTCAACCCCTGTAGGGTTGCGGATTACTTCGTAAATCAGCTTCTATTCATATTCGACTGCGCTTCGCAGTCAATTTAATTTTTATTTGTACGATTCGTAAAATAGGTTGGGATGGTGGTTGAAATTTCATTGGATCAGAACCGCAACGC
>CAZULK010000065.1:0-13835 GCA_964621225.1 uncultured Melioribacteraceae bacterium
TTCTCCTTATCTCACTTAATCATCACGCGCCTCCTACCTTATTCCCTTATACCCTAAACCTATCCTCCACCTCCCCAAGCGGCACATTAGCATGCCGACTTGGGTTTAGGAGGGAAATATCTTAGTCTTGTTTCGGAGGGGAGCTGAACATCCAGCTAATTCCGAATTTATCCTTCAGCATTCCGAAGCGGGAACCCCAGAATGTATTGTCCAAAGGCATTGTAACTTCCCCGTCTTCCGCAAAACGATTAAAAATCGTTTCCATCTTTTCCGGATCGTCAAAGGAAAGGGACAGCGAAAAACCTTCGCCTATTTTGCCGCCATAAATATTGTCCGATCCCATAAGAATATTGCCATCGAATCTGTAATCGACGTGCATTACCCATTCTTTTTGATGTTCCTCAACTTGCATCGGTCCCTCTTTGAAGCGGTTGAATGCATCAAATTCACCGCCCAAAATCGATTTGTAATAATTGAACGCTTCTTCGCATTGTCCGTTGAAAAAAATATAAGTGTTTAACTTCATTAAGTTACACCTTTCTTTAGTTTGTTAATGAGAAATAGAATAAAATATTATTTTGATCTAGCTCTTTGCTTTATCGGCAGCTTTCTGTAACGGACACCATCATATTGCGCGAATGCGTTTGCCACCGCGCCGGCGGTCGGAACAAGCCCTATCTCTCCCACTCCTTTAGCTCCGTAGGGACCGACCGGATCTGTAACCTCAACACCGATAACTTCAACCTCGGGCATCTCTTTAGCTCGTAGTATTCCCATCTTGCGGTATTTTGTGGTTGCGGGATAACCGTTTTCGCATTCCATATTTTCGGAAATCGCGTAACCCAATCCCATGTGGAGCGAGCCTTCTATCTGCCCTTCGAACAAATTCGGATTGATAATTTTCCCCGCGTCGTGGGCGGCAATTATCTTTTCGATTTCGCCGTCTTCTTTTAGAATTACCACCTGGGTTGCGTAGCTGTATGAATAGTGGGTTATTACTTCCGGAACATCCGCACCCGGTTTGGTTGTCCAATCGCAAACCCATTTGCCTTCGTAAATTCTTCCGGAAAGATCCGCCAAAGAATTGTTTGCCAAATCTTCCTTTAACGGTTTTGCTGCTTCTATGATTGAATTCCCAATCAACGAAGTCGCGCGCGAAGCCGTAGTCATTCCTGCGCGGGCTTCCTCTTTGGTATCAACTTTCACTTCAACAATCGCGGGATCGATTCCCGTTTCGTTGCAGAGAAATTGAACAGCCATCGTGTTTACGCCCTGACCCATTTCCGTCCAGCCATGGTGAAGTATCACTTTGTCCGCGGAAACGATTTCAATCTTAACGGTGCTATCGTCGGGCATACCGTTTCCGATTCCGGTGTTTTTTATTCCGCATGCAATACCGGCATATTTAGCGTCATAAAATGCATCTTTCACAGCTTCCAATGTTTGACGAACGCCCGTTCCGCCTTTCAAAATTTGACCAGTGGAAGTGACACCTCCGTCAACCAGCGCATTATCGTAACGGAACTGCCAGCGGTCAAAGCCACCCTTTTCGCACAACTCGTCGATGCAGTTTTCAATTGCGAATGCAGTCTGATTTACCCCAAAGCCGCGCATAGCTCCGCACGGAACGTTGTTTGTGTAAGCGGCTCTCGCCCGGATGTATGCGTTCGGAATGTGATAAGCCCCGGTTGCATGACCTGCTGCCCGCTCGAGTACTTTCATTCCTACTGAAGCATAAGCTCCGGTGTCTCCCACAATCTCAGCTTTGATAGCAGTAAGTTTTCCATGTTCGTCGCAAGCGAGAGTATAGTCCATTACCATCGGATGGCGCTTGGGATGAACTCGGATTGACTCTTCCCTGTTGAGTAAAACTTTCACAGGCTTTTGAAGTAAATAGGAATAAAGCGCCGCGTGGTGCTGAACGGAGAGGTCTTCTTTCCCTCCGAAACCGCCGCCGTTCGGAACGAGAATTACACGAACCTTTTCTTCCGGCAATCCCAATACCCGCGCGATTTGTTTTCTGTCTTCGTAAACGCCCTGTCCTTGTGAAAGGACTTCCACACCGTCGCCTTCCGGTTTTGCAACAGAGCATTCCGGCTCTAAATAACCATGTTCGATGCGTTGTGTTTCGTATCTTCCCGTTACAACATATTTCGAATTTTCTATAGCTTCTTCTACTTTACCACGGTCGATCAATGTCTCCGAAAGAAGATTTCCCTTCGGATGAATTTTGGGTGCGTCTTCCTTCAAGGCATCGAAAGGATCGGTGATAGGTTGAAGCTCTTCATATTCAACTTCAATTAAACTCACAGCGGCTCGTGCCAGTTCTTCAGTTTCCGCGACTACTGCCGCGAGAACATCACCGACGTAACGGGTTTCTTCCCCTTCGGCAATCATGATCGGCCAGTCGGGAATTATCAATCCCGTATACCGGTCACCGGGAACATCCTTTGCCGTAAATACCTTCAGAACACCTTCCGCATTTTCGGCTTTTGTGGTGTCTATTTTCAAAACTTTTGCGCGTGGATAATCGCTGAATTTCAGCGCTCCGTAAACCATTCCGTCGATGAACACATCCGCTACAAAGGGGCTGTCGCCAAGAGCAAGTTTGTCTGCTGAATATTTAGGATGCCGTTTGCCGATTTTCCCGTCTGTGGTTGGTTTGGGAATTTCTCTCATTTCACGAATTGCTTCAGCGGCGTATTCTATCGAATCGATAATTTTCTTGTATCCAGTACAGCGGCAGAGATTCGGCTGCAGCGCACGCGCAATTTCCTGCCGTGAAGGATTCGGATTTTTGTCAATCAAAGCGTTTGCTTGCATCACAATTCCGGGAATACAGAATCCGCATTGAACGCCGCTTTTCTCGACAAAGGCGTTTGCAAAAACCCTTCTTCTGTATTCACCCAATCCGTCCGGAGTGATAACAGATTTCCCTTCCACTTTTTTCATCGGTGTTACGCACGAAAGCTTTGCTTCGCCGTCGATATTCACTGTGCAAGCCCCGCAAGCCGCTTGCGGCGCACAGCCGTCTTTAACCGATGTAATATGTTTATCTTCCCTTAAATAACTGAGCAACGGCAAATCGGGATTGCCGTTGTAATTTTCTTCTTTTCCATTTAAATAAAATTTCATTTCAATCCCCTTTGATACTTTGGCAGATTATTCAAACATCATTCTATTCAATCAATTAGTGAATTGCAACGAAATAAATCAATAATCTTTTAGTCAATTTGCTTGAAAATGGCTGCCAAACTCACACATTTCTATAAAAAGTAATTTTTTCATAATCAAATTGTTATTTTATTGCTTGAATGTCAATGTAGATTTTTTTGCCATTTGTTAAATAATAATTTACCTTTGGATATGTAATTAATTTCCGCAGTAAGTCAAGAATTTCCCCACTTAAATTTTTCCTCATTCTTGTATTATTGCTTTTAACAAATCATTAACAGGTGTAACTATGCAAGTAGCAAACGACAAAGTGGTATCTATCCACTATACTTTAACGAACAAAGACGGAAACGTACTTGATACTTCCGACGGAAGAGAGCCTTTGGCTTATATTCAAGGAAAACAGAACATAATTCCGGGATTGGAAAATGCATTGGCCGGCAAGGATGTCGGGGACAAAATAAACGTAACAATTCCTCCGGAAGAAGCTTATGGACAAAGACAGTTGGAATTAATTCAAGAAATTCCGAGAGCCGCTTTCGGCGATATCGAACAATTGGAACCCGGAATGCAATTTCAAATGCAATCTCCGAATGGTCCGGTTATAATTACGGTTACTAACGTTGAAGGAGATAAGGTTGTTGTAGACGGAAATCATCCTTTAGCAGGCGAATCTTTAACTTTTGATGTTGAAGTTATGGATGTTAGAGACGCAACCGAAGAAGAATTGGCTCACGGTCATGTTCACGGTCCTGAAGGACACCAGCACTAAAAAATATTAATTCTGCCCCGGATATAGGGGCAGAATCTTTCCGAAAAATAAAATCCCGAACTTCCAGAGAATTCATTCTAAATTAATGACGGAATTGTTATATTTCGCTCATTGATGTTAGAATGTATAATTAATTAAGGACGAAGAACCGATTGATGATTCGAGTTGGGCAATTGCTACTCGTAGCAATGCTAATTGAGTAGAGGAAAGTCCGAACACCACAGAACAGGGTGCCGGGTAACGCCCGGGGGATCCGGTGTAATGCCGGATTCACGGATAGCGCCACAGAAAATATACCGCCCCGACTTGTCTCGGGGTAAGGGTGAAAAGGCAGGGTAAGAGCCTACCGCATCGTCAGTAATGGCGATGGTCCCTTTTATGGGAATCCCGATTAAATACGGGATCAAGGCAAGCCCCACCCGGTGCAAGGTCAAGCAGAAAGCGTTCCTTTTTTAAGGAAGCGGGTTGTTCGCCCGTAATGCTTTCGGGTAGACCGCTGGAGCCAAACAGCAATGTTTGGTCGAGATAAATAATTGCCGCCCCGATGTATCGGGATTACAGAATTCGGCTTATAGACTCGAATCATCTATCGCTCTTCGGTTTAAAATATGATAATCGAAAAACGATGGACTTTTAGAGAAGCACCCGATCCAAAAGATGTGCTTTCTCTTGCCGACAGCTTGAATATATCCAATATTCTTGCCTCGCTGTTGATCCAGCGCGGAATCAGAAATTTCTACGATGCAAAAAAATATTTCCGTCCCTCATTGGATGAATTGTACGATCCTCTTCTTATGGACGGAATGGAAACCGCTGCAAAAAGGGTAATATCCGCCGTAACAAATAACGAAAAAATATGTGTATACGGAGATTACGACGTTGACGGCACATGCGCTTCTGCGTTGATGTATATGTTCTTAAAGGAACTTGGCGCTAATGTGGAAATTTATATTCCCAATAGATTGACCGAGGGCTACGGTCTTTCCTTGGAAAGCATGGATGAGCTGTATAACCGTAACATTGACCTTATAATCACGGTTGATTGCGGTATAACTGCGGTGGACGAAGTAGCCCACGCAAAAAAATTGGGAATGGAAACAATAATCTGCGATCATCACCAGCCAAAGGAAGAACTTCCCGATGCGGTGGCAATTTTGGATCCTTTAAAACCAGGGGATACTTATCCTTTCAAACATTTATCCGGCACAGGAGTTGCGTTCAAACTTGCAAGGGCTATTGCCGACAGAATTGGGCAACGTGATATGGTGCTGCAATACCTTGATCTGGTTGCTTTAGCCGGTGCTGCGGATATTGTTTCCCTTACCGACGAAAACAGAACTCTTGTGCGTACCGGTATTGAAAGGATAAATGAAAAACCAAGACCCGGAATATTGGCATTGATCAAAAGTGCTAGAATGGCTCCCGGAAGCTTGAGCGCAGGACAAATAATTTTTTCCATTGCACCCAGAATAAATGCTGTGGGTAGACTTGGAGATGCTTACCGCGCTGTTAATTTATTTATTACAAACAGTATAGCCGAAGCAGAAGAATTAGCCTACACACTCGAACAAGAAAATCTGGAAAGAAGAAAAATTGATGAAGTTACTTTTTCCCATGCTGTTCAACTTGTGGACGAAATCATGGATATTGAAAATGATATGGGAATTGTGCTTCACCATGACGATTGGCATCCGGGTGTAATTGGAATCGTTGCTTCCCGTCTTGTGGAAAAATTTTACCGCCCGGCAATTATGTTAACTACTATAGACGGCGTGGCAAAAGGTAGCGCGAGAAGTATTCCCGGATTCAATTTATACGAAGCCCTGGAAGAGAATAAAGACCTTTTAATTCAATTCGGCGGACACGAAGCGGCAGCCGGACTTGCATTGGAAGTGGACAAAGTGCCGGAATTCAGAAAAAGATTCAATGAATATTTAAAAAAGAATTTAACTAGAGATAAAATAATTCCGGAAATAATGATTGATGCCAAAATTTCCCTTTCCGACATTACACCAAAATTCATCAGAATACTGGATCAATTTGCTCCTTTTGGTCCTGGAAATATGAAGCCTGTGTTTATGGCGGAGAATGTTAAAATTGTCGGTTATCCTAGAATTGTGGGTACAAATCACCTCGTTGCTTCTTTTACTCAAAATGGCGGAGATAAAGTGTTTGATGCCATTGGATTTAAGCTGGGGTATTTCCTGGATAGGATTGATAAAAATAAAAATTTAGTAGATATTGTGTTTACGATTGAAAAATTTGTTAGAGACGGTCGTTCTTATCCACAGTTAAGAATTAAAGATATGAAAGTGAAATAATTTAGGAGAATTATCATGTCAGGTCACTCTAAGTGGTCAACCATTAAAAGAAAAAAAGCAGCTTTGGATGCTAAGAAAGGCAAAATATTCACTAAGTTGATAAAAGAAATTACCGTGGCGGCAAGAACCGGAGGCGGAGATCCGGATGCAAATCCCAGATTGCGTTTGGCTGTAGATAATGCAAAAGCGGCAAACATGCCATCGGATAATATCGACAGAGCCATCAAAAAAGCTACCGGAGAATTGGAAGGTGTTAACTATTCCGAATTGACTTACGAGGGTTACGGACCCGGCGGAGTAGCTTTGTTGATTGAAGCCGTTACTGACAACAAAAACAGAACAGTTGCCGAAGTTCGTCATTTACTTAGTAAACATGGCGGAAGCATGGGTGAATCCGGTTCGGTTGCTTGGATGTTCGACAGAAAAGGTGTTATTACGCTTCCCACACAAGGTAAGACGGAAGACGATATTATGGAAATATTATTGGAAGCCGGCGGGGACGATATTTCTACCGAAGAAGATTTCTTCGAAGTGACAACCGATATTGAATCGTTCGAACCGGTTCGTAAAGCTTTGTTGGAAGCCGGATTGCAGGTGGAGAATGCATCTTTGCAATGGATTGCTAAAAATACAGTTGCCGTTGAAGGTGAAACTGCTGAAAAATTGGAGAAGTTAATCGATTCCCTTGAAGATAACGACGATGTTCAAAACGTATTCACCAATGCAGACTTTCCCGAAGAGTAATTAAAATGATTATTTTAGGTGTTGATCCCGGAACTCAAAACACCGGTTTCGGGATCATCAAATTCAAAGATAATCTTATCTCATACATTCATTCGGGCGTGATAGTACTTCCGAAACAAAACACCATTCCCCAAAAGCTGGAAATAATTTACAACGAATTAAATAAGATAATTAAACGCTATAAGCCGGATGAGTTCTCATTGGAAACGGCATTCTATGGAAAGAATGTGCAATCGGCATTAAAAATTGGTTACGCAAGGGGAGTTGCAATGCTTGCTTCTTCCCTAAACGGGCTGAATGTGGGAGAATATTCTCCCCGGGAAGTTAAGAAATCAGTTGTAGGCAACGGAAATGCTTCCAAAGAACAAGTTCAATTTATGATCATGAAACTGTTATCGTTAAACGAAAAGAAAATGAAGTTCGACGAAACCGATGCTCTGGCCGTTGCATGCTGCCATGCTTTCAATATAAAAAATCCTGTTAAAAGAGCGGGGAGTTGGAAAAAATTTGTGGAAGAAAATCCCGATTTAGTGGAGAATTAATATGATAGGCTATTTAAGAGGAAAAATTGTCAGTAAAAAACCTACTCAAATTATTTTGGATGTTAACGGGGTGGGATATCTCATAAATATAACTACTTCTACATTCGAAACCATCGGCAATAAAGAAGAGATATCTTTATTTACATATCTCAGCGTAAAGGAAGATTCGCTAACTCTATACGGATTTTCTTCCGTTGCGGAAAAAGAGATGTTCCAATTATTAATAAGTATAAGCGGTATTGGACCAAAACTGGCGCAGGGAATATTATCCGGAATTCAGATAGATGAATTGAAAAGTGCGATTCAAGAAGGTAATGTTACCAGGATTGTAGCAATTCCCGGCATTGGAAGAAAAACCGCTGAAAGACTTTTGGTTGAATTAAGGGATAAAGTTGAGGCGAGCGTTGATTTGTCCGGTACCGAGTCCGGTTCGTCAATTCGCAATGATGCAATTGCTGCGCTGACCGGTTTGGGATATAACAAATCCCAAGCAGATAAAGTTATCAGAAGTATATTGAATACTCAACCTGAAATTGAAATAGAAGAATTATTAAGGAAAGCGCTGGCTTCATTGAATTCGTGATGTTTCATTATGTGAACTAATTTTAATTTTAGTTTGTTTTTTATAAATCTAAAATTTTATATATTTGCCCAATTGCTAAGAAAATATAGGTTAATTTTAGATTTTAATGCTGTTAACTTTAGGGGTAAATACCGAATTCGGCACTCTTGCGATTTTACAAGTTATTCCACCTTTAATTATTAGCGTAATTGCCATATTAATTGTTGTTGGGGTTTTGTTTTCCATTTTTTATTTCCAGAAAAGATATAATGAAGCGGAAAGCAAAACTAATGCCTACAAACAAAGATTGTTGAAAGCCAAAGAAACCTACGATAAACTAGTAAAAGATTTCGAAGAATTAAAGGAAAAATTCAAAGGCAACGAAGAAAAGATAGCTGAACTCCAAAGCTATATTCAGGAGTTGGAAGAAATCAATGCCCAATTGAGTAAAGAAAAGAAAATAGCAGAAGAGAAATTGCGTAATCTTGAGGAATTGAAGAAAAAGCGCGATGAATATTTTGCAATGAATATTCACGATCTTAAGAATCCGATAAATGTTATAAAAGGTTACGCTTCTTTGGTTAAAGAATACGATCTTAATGCCGACGAACAAGCCGAAATAATGGAATCGATGATACGCTCTGCGGACAAAATGATTGCAATTGTTTCCGATATGACAGATGTGATTAAAGGAGACATAGACAAAGAACAAAAAGAGCAGAAGACATCAAGAGAAGGCGTATCAATACCAAAACTGTTGAACGGAATTATCAAATCCAACATGGCCTACGCCAAAAGGAAAAACATCAAAATAACCAACAACGTTACCGATGCTTTGCCGGAAATACAAGGAGAGACCGTTAAAATTTCCTCTGTTTTGGATAATTTGATTAACAATGCTATTAAATACGGACCTCCCGGAACGGAAGTGAAAATAGAATCCAAGTTCGATGATAATTATCTTTATATAGAAGTAATAGATAATGGAACCGGCATTCCCGAAAGCGAGTTGAAAACTATTTTTGATAAAGGTGTAATAGGATCGAACAAGCCTACATCCCACGAAGATCAAACCGGACTTGGTCTTTGGATTGTAAAAGATACAATCGATAATCATGGAGGAGAGGTGTGGGTGAAAAGCAAAATTAAAGAAGGAACAACCTTCGGATTTAAATTACCCCTTTAATCATTCGTTTCCCAAATACTTATTTGTAGCTTTTGTAAGTCTATCCATTATAGCTTTACCCAATCCGGTTTCCGGAACCCTTTCAACATAAATAATTTCAGCAGGACTTTCCTCCAACTCGTGTAAATATTTGAATAAGTTAGTTGCGGCTTTTCTTAAATTTCCGTCTTCGGAAAGAACTCTGGTATACTTTGCTTTTGAATTTAATACTTTTCTAAAAAACAGAACGCCGTCTTTATCGGTAATTCGGGAGATGTTATCTTCATCCAAAAACTTTATCGGTTTGTAGGTAGAGTAATGAAACTTCAATTGCCCCGGAGAATTGGGGCTGATATTGTCTTCTTTCCTTTTCAGTTTACCCGTAATCGATTCAATTTTTTCCGGTTCCAATCCGCCGGGACGCAAAAGATAGAATTCACCGTTCTTCAACTCTATAATTGTAGATTCCACTCCCACGTTTGTCTCCCCGCCGTCGAGTATCATATCAATTTTGTCCCCCAGTTGTTTAGCCACATGTTCCGCTTTGGTGGGACTAAGGAAACCGAATGAATTTGCACTCGGGGCTGCAATTGGTCTTTCAGAAAGTTCGATTAACTTTAGGGCAATATCATTAGCAGGCATTCTAACTGCAACAGTAGGATGCCCCGAAGTAATGATTTCCGGAACGATTCCCTTTTTGGGCAGAACCAAAGTCAGGGGACCGGGCATGAAATTTTTTATCAGTTCCTCAATCCTCTCGTCTTCCACCACCGCAACTTTGTCCAGCATTTCCCTCGAATTCACATGCAAAATAAGGGGATTGAACGAAGGGCGGTTCTTTGCTTCAAAAATCTTTGCCGCAGCTTCGGCATTTAGTCCGTCGGCACCCAAGCCGTAAACGGTTTCAGTGGGGAATGCCACCAATCCCCCCGATTTAATCACTCCGGCTGCCTCGGAAATTGAATCGATATTTGCTTTTATGAATTTCATTTTGATCTGCAAATATAAAAAAGCAATCTGTCTTTTGTTTAAGTTTGCATTAGTTTAATTTTAACAACAAAAAATTGGGAAAAAATGAAAGAGCTAAAAGAATTTATAAACTTACTTTCACAGGAAAGCGGAAAGATAATTGCCGGGTATTTTAGAACGGAAATAAACATCGATAGGAAAAGCGATCAATCACCAGTAACAATTGCCGATAAAAAAGCCGAAGAGAAAATGAGAAATCTGATTAATAAACATTTTCCCGAACATGGCATATTGGGCGAAGAATTCGGAGAAGAGAATCCCGGTGCGGAATACAAATGGATCCTCGATCCTATCGATGGTACAAAAAGCTTTATTTGCGGAGCTCTCAGTTTCGGTACACTGATTGCATTGTTGAAAAACGGTGAGCCTATTTTGGGGGCAATCAATCATCCAATACTTGGGGAATTACTTTTGGGGGACAATCATTCCACCACATTGAACGGGAATAAGGTGCAGGTAAGAGAATGTAACGATATTAGTGACGCAGTACTTTTAACAACGGATCATTTTAACGTTCACAAGTATCAGAATGGGGAAAAATTCGATACGCTTGCCAGGCAGGTAAGGCTATACAGAAATTGGGGAGACTGCTATGGTTATTATCTTCTTTCAACCGGGTTTGCTGATATTATGATTGATCCTATAATGTCTGTTTGGGACTCAATGGCGCTCATTCCCGTAGTTAAAGGAGCGGGCGGAATAATAACGGATTATAAAGGAGGGGATGCTGTTACAGGCGAGAGTATTATTGCCGCATCACCGGGAATTCATGAGAAAGTTATAAAATTATTGAATTAAAAAAGGGGGCTTGAAGGCCCCCTTTTCTTTTAATTTGCCAATTCTCTTTCTTCTATCGCATCAACTGCGCAAACTTCAACGCAAGATTTGCATTCGTTGCACAATTCAGGAACGATATAAGTATGGTCTTCAGAAAGCGGTTCTTTAACAACGCCGTCTAATTCATATTCCATTCCGGCATCGTAAATTGCTTCGTTTTCACATTCGTCAACGCAAGCAGAACAGCTTATGCATTCGTCTGTAATAAACATCATTTTGAACTCTCTCCATATTTTCAATTATTGAGGTACGCCAAATTATTTATATTTTACAACCTAAACAAGAGAAAAATATCTTGTCATCTAATTAAAGGTTATACAAATTTATTATCGTAAAAAATTATGAATTAATTAGGGATATGTTCAGCGGATTCTTCTATAATCCACCTCGATGGCCTTGGCCTTTTCTCCCCCTGGAGTTACGTTGTAAGAAATTATTTTCAGATGATTATCGTCTACAAATTTGTATTTTGTTTCCCATCCCCAATCGGGTTTACCGGGAGAGGTTGCATAATTGCCAAATACCATAAATTCGTTTCCGTCACCGGATCCTTCTGAAAACAGTATTCCATAATTCATATGAAATTCATCCAGCCAGGTGACCTCCCATTTTTCTTTAGCTTGATTAAATATAATAGTTTCTTCTCCTTTTCTTTTCTGTCCCTTTATTTTTGAATCGTAAGTATGGCGTACAAAGCGTTCATTCAAAATCCATTTGAATTCTCCCGTTATTTTAGACGAATCTGCTAATACTCCCGGCATAAACCACGTTTTGCACGTTCCTTCCCATTGCCCAATAAATTTTTGCATTATTTCAGCCGGAAGAATTGTGCTTTTATGATTTCCGGTTTGTGCTGTTAAATGATTTGGAATTACAAGCAGACAAAGAAAGAGCATTCCTTTAATTATTCTATTCATTTTCTTTTTCCCTTAAATTATTATAATTGAAAATAGTTTGAATAAGCATAAATGACAAATGAGGGAATCAAATTTAATTATTAATAAAATCGAATTAATTAGTTCTAAGTTTATTAAATTTGTAAAACTCACTAACTAACGGAGGTCAAAATGAAGAGAGTTTTACTCAGTCTACTTTTTCTTCCAATACTCATCCAAGCTCAAACTTTTACCAGGGCATATGAAATTCCGGTGCCAACAATTGAAAACACAGGTTTTGGGGAATTTTTTGCAGGTGTTGATTTCGATGGTGACGGCAATGTGGAAATCTTTGCCGTAAACAATATGCTCGACCAGGGAGGAGCGGAATTAATCCCCAGAATATATAAATTCGAAAAACACGGAGAGCAATGGGATTCCGTCTGGAGCTACGAGATGTTTAACATTCCACAGCAAAACAGTTGGGGACCGTTAATTCCCGGCGATTGGGACAAGGACGGAAAGATGGAAGCCATTTGGTGTCCGGCAAATAATTTTGGTACCGACAATCCGAATCCACCCAGAATAATTGTATTCGAATACCCGGGCGACGGCAGCGATGCAATGGGCGCTCCACAGTTTGGCGGACCGGTTCCAAATGCAACATGGACAATTACTGATCAGGATAATTTTGAAGTAAGACCAATACGAATTCATCTAACGGATATTGACCAGGACGGAGATAATGAATTCATTTTTGGAGATAGAAGGGGAAATTACAGGTTCGGTGTAATTTCGGTAAGCGACATTCCCGATGCCGGAACACAGGATATAACTTGGACTTTGGAGGCAAGCGGATTGGATCAAGGAATTGCCGCATCAACCATTTATGATGCAGCCGTTATGGATCAATCTATTATTCTGTTCCACAGCGACGGTTCGGTTACAAAAGTGGATTACGATAACGGTTCGTGGACTATTGGAGCTAATATACCGGACTTTATTCCCGGAGGTTCATGGAAATCTTCTATAAGCACAGACATTGACGGTGACGGAAAAACGGAGGTAATTGTTGGGGGTTGGGGCTCCGGTGAAAACAAAGCATATCTGATTGACGTGGATGTTTTTGCGGGATTTACATCAACCGTGATTGCAGATTTCTCTTCCCTTATTGGTCCGGGCAGACTTAATGGCGGAGATTGGGGAGATATTGATAAAGACGGTAACATAGATGTTGTATTCGGAACAAGAGGTGCTGAACCAAACGCAGCAATTGTAAGAATGGAATACAAGGGAAGCGGTTCCTTTTCTGCTCAATCAAGTTGGGAAATTTCAATTATTGATTCATTGTTTACCGAATCCGTGGGTCAGAGATTCGATCAAGTGCGAATTGCAAATGTTGACGATGATGAATACGAAGAAGTATTGTACACCGACGGAAATCAGACGGGAAGAATACCCATAATAATTTTGGATCCTCAAATTTCAACATCTGTTAAGGAACAGATTGAACAGCCTAAGAAATTTTATCTTGCCCAGAATTACCCGAATCCTTTCAATCCCGCAACGTTTATTAAATTTGGTTTGAACGAAGATGCCACTGTTAGTTTGTCTGTATTTGATATGCTCGGCAGAAAAGTAGCGGAAATTGTAAACAACAAATTCATGTCTGCGGGGGAATATGAATTTTATTTCAATCCGGGTGAAAGGCTTTCCAGCGGAACTTATATTTATACTTTGAACGCAAACGGAAAAATTATTAGCAAAAAAATGATTTTGATGAAGTAACGAATAACAATTACAAATTAAAAATT
>CAZULK010000066.1:0-13771 GCA_964621225.1 uncultured Melioribacteraceae bacterium
GGAGAATATACCGATAGAATTATTACACTTAATACAACGGGAGAGGAATTCACAATAAAAAGATGGGATTACTTCCCAACTCTGCATTCATCCTTAAAGTTGTCCGGCGGAAATCAATTTATGGCAAGTTACACAAAAAGAATCCGTCGCCCAAGAGGTTGGCGTTTGGAACCCTTTATTACTTATGTAGATCCATACAACGTACGGAAAGGCGATCCCGATCTTCAACCGGAATATATTGATTCGTACGAACTTGGATATCAAAAATATTTCAATCGTAGTCTACTATCCGTCGAATTATATTACAGAATCAGAAACAATAAAATTGAAAATATTAGTGTTCCTTTCGATTCTTCAAGAACCTTAATGTCCTTTGTTAACGTAGGAAAAGATTTTTCCTTCGGTACGGAATTTATGCTAAACTTTGATCTGTTGAAATTCTGGAACGTTAATTTAATGGGCAACCTCTATGATTATAAAATTGAAGGTGAGCTGGCAAATAGATCTTTTAACAGAAACAGTTTCAACTGGAATATCAGATTTAACAACAATCTTACTCTGAGTGAAAACTTAAAATTCCAGTTTAATGCTTTTTATAACAGTCCCACTGTTTCAGCACAAGGCGAAAGAAAGGGATTCTTCATGTTCAATGCCGGCATACGTTATTCAATGCTGGATAAAAAATTGGATTTAACCCTTCAAGCAAGGGATTTGTTCAGTACGGCAAAATTCGAAAGAATAACCAATACTGACTATATATATAATTTTAGTGAGTTCAGACCCGATTCCCCCGCAATAAGCTTAAATATTAAATTCAATTTTAATAATTATAAGCAGCAAAGAAACGGCAACAGCCGGGGTGATACGGAATTGATGCCCGGGGACGATGAAGAGTTTTAAGTTAAAAGTTATCTGCTAATTGTTGAATTAGTTAAATCCGCTCTATAAACATTTTTTAGCATTAACCCACAATTGAGTTTGTGGGTTAATGTTTTAATTTACTCACAATACAACTCCTTGCTTTCTTAAAATCATTATTTCTTCAAAATAGTCTCATTTTACTTATCTTTTGTGAAACAATATTTTTTCTTAAGGGATTGATGGATAGTTTTAAAAAGATATTACTTTTCTTAATCTACTTTACCACTTTATTGAATGGACAAGATGCCAAAATTATTTGGTCGAATGAGCATGGCATTTACGAGAATCCTTTCGAATTAACTATCACTTCCGACAATCCTAATGCAATTTTGAAATTCACTTTAGATTGTTCCGATCCCTCAAAATCACTAACAGCGAGAACAACAAACTTACCGGCTAATATTAAAATTGATCCCGAAGACCTTACCGGAAGATTTACATCTCCGGCAGTTGTGGTAAGAGCTGCATTATATTTAAATGATACGCTCGCTTCAAAAATTGAAACACAAACATTTCTGTTTTTAAACAAGATTATTGAATTATCTCCGCACGATCAAGTTCCCGGGACCGGTTGGCTGGCACCCGGTTCATCACAACAGGACATCAACTACGGACTAGATCCCGATGTGTACAACAATCCCCTCTATTCGGATTTAATTGACGACGCATTCAAACAAATACCGATTATATCTCTCGTAACGGAATTGAAAAATTTATTTGATCCCGATTCGGGAATTTATGTTAATCCTTTCTATCATGGAATTGAGTGGGAAAGATTTTCTTCGGTAGAATTGATTGACCCGAAAGGCTTGGAAGAAGGTTTTTCGGCAAATTGCGGAATAAGGATCCGCGGTGGATACAGCAGAAATTATGATAATCCAAAGCGCGCTTTCCGTTTATTCTTTAGAGGGGAATACGGTGATTCAAAATTAAAATATCCTTTGTTCGGAGACGAAGGCACGGACACATTTGATAAAATTGATCTGCGAACCGCAATGAATTATTCTTGGTCATTTTATGGCGATCCGAATAATACATTCCTTCGCGATGTTTTTTCGAGGGATACACAGCGCGACATGAGTGAACCATATACCAGAAGCAGATATTATCATCTATTTCTGGACGGGGTCTATTTCGGATTATATCAAACCCAAGAACGCTCCGAAGCAAGTTACGCCGAAACTTATTTTGGCGGAAGCAAAGAAGATTACGATGTTATTAAAGTTGATATCGGTCCCTTTTTTAATTTATATCAAATAGAAGCAACTGACGGTACATTGGATGCTTGGAAAACTTTGTGGACTGCATGCAATCAAGACTTGAGCAAAGACGAACTTTACATGCGGCTTCAAGGATTAAATCCCGACGGAACACGGAATCCCGATTATATTAAATATTTGGATGTCGATAATTTAATTGATTATATGATAATCACATTTTTCGTAGGCGATTTCGACGGGCCAATATCAGCCTTCAGCGGGAATACCCGGCCAAATAATTTCTATGCAATTTTTAACAGAAATAATCCGGATGGCTTCAAATTCTTCCGACATGATGCCGAACACTCTTTGTTTCTTCATGAATGGAGCATTGACCGAACAGGTCCATATTCTGCAGGCGAGCAGTTTGAGTATTCCAATCCTCAATGGATACATCAACAGCTGATGCAAAACAAGAATTACAGATTACGTTTTGCGGACCGGGTTCAAAAACATTTGTTCAACAACGGCGCATTAACTTTAGAGAATTGTTTGAAGAGATTGGAAGAGAGGGAAGCTCAAATTGATACCGCTATTATTGCAGAATCCGCAAGATGGGGAGATTCAAAAACTCTGTTCCCCAGAACAAAACTCGATTGGGAAAATGCAGTTAAATTTATAAAAGAAGAATTTTTCCCCGGCAGAGCCGAAGTAATCATTCAACAATTGCGACAAAAACAATTGTATACTTATTTGGCAGCTCCGGTTTTCAACAAGTATGGAGGAACGGTTGAGAAGGGATTTAACTTGACAATGAGCTCTGCAGGGAATCAAAAAATTTATTACACACTCAACGGCGAAGACCCTCATGTGATTGCGAGTACTGGAGATTATTTTAACACCGAAGTAATCCCCGCCGAAGCTACAAAAAGTTTTTACATTCCCAATTCAAGCATAGACGAAAAGTGGAATACAGAATTTGATTTTGACGAAACCGGATGGCACTCTACTTCCGGTTTGCCGGGAGGAATAGGCTACGATTTAAGTTCGGATTATCTTCCATTCATTTCTTATGATGTACAATCCGAAATGTATGGCGCCGGGAAAAACACCTCTTGCTTTATAAGAATTAAATTCGATCTCCCCCCGGAAAGCTTCGGAAATATTAAATCACTAATACTTTCGGTTAATTACGACGACGGATTTGTTGCGTATCTTAACGGAGCAAAAGTTGCCTCAAGCAATTCACCTTCCGATTTGGCTTGGAATTCAAATGCAACTGCGAATCATGAAGCCGGTGAATTTGAAGATTTTGATTTGGTTGGTCACATAAATCTACTAAAAGAAAAAGATAATCTGTTGGCAATTCATGCTTTGAATGTTTCGTTGACATCTTCCGACTTCCTCATATTACCTAAGTTAACTATAACGGGAAATTCTTCCGACGGTATTTCGCCCAATGCAATTGAGTATTCTTCTCCGGTTACCATAAATAAGACTACTACCGTAAAAGCCCGTGTTTATACCGGTTCGGACTGGAGTCCGCTTACAGAAGCAACGTTTAATGTAAAGGAAGATTTGTCCAATTTAAGAATCACGGAACTTCATTATCACCCATTGGATGAAGATACAATAAGCGGTAAATATTATGAATTTATAGAAATGAAAAATACCGGTGATTCGGAATTGATTTTAACCGGCTCTAAGTTCACAAACGGAATTGATTTTACATTTGATCAATTCACATTACCGCCAAAAGCATTTGTCGTAATTGCATCCGATACACAAAGGTTTAAGGAAAGATACGGTTTCGGAGCTGACGGTCAATTTAACGGACAATTGAATAACGGTGGGGAAAGGATAACGTTTGTAAACTCTGTGGGCGATACGGTTTTCAACTTTAAATATTCCGATAATCCTCCCTGGCCTCAAGAGGCAGATGGTTTGGGAAATTCGTTATCGGCGTGGGCAACTAATCCTTACGGAAATCCGGATGATCCAAGTTACTGGCGGGCTTCTGCGGAAATTCACGGCTCACCAGGGAAAGACGATCCGGTCTCGAGTATTGAAGACGATAATTATTCCATATCAACATTTAAGTTGTATCAAAACTATCCGAATCCATTTAACCCCACAACAACTATAAAGTATACTGTTCCTGGTACAGGTAGGAATTCAAAATCCTCTTTGCAAATAGTAAACTTAACTGTGTTTGATGTATTAGGCAGAAAGGTTGCTGTTTTGGTGAATAAAAAAGTATCTCCGGGAAATTATAAAGTGAAATTTGACGGAGAAAATTTGTCTTCGGGAATATATTTTTACTCGCTTCGTATCGGTAATTTCATGGCCACAAAAAAGATGTTGCTCCTCAAGTAAATTTAAATAATCCTTGTAATTCCAATTGCTGAATTGATCTATTAGCTTTTTAGTCCCGCAAACTCACTCATGGAAAGAGAATTCATAAACTTTATGAGCTAAATTTCTCCACTTCCTCTTTCATTTTTACTATCTTAAAAGTTTAATTTTTGAAAATTTATGCCGAACAAAAAATACGATAAAAATACTATTGTAATTAAAGGCGCCCGCGAACACAATCTAAAGGGCGTGGACCTGGAAATACCCAGAAATAAATTGGTTGTTTTTACCGGCGTTTCCGGTTCAGGTAAATCGTCATTGGTATTCGATACGATTTATGCAGAAGGGCAACGGCGTTATGTTGAAAGTTTGTCCTCTTACGCTCGTCAATTTTTGGAAAGAATGAGCAAACCTTCGGTAGATTTTATTTTCGGGATTTCCCCCGCTGTTGCTATAGAACAAAAATCGGGGGGAAGAAATCCACGTTCAACCGTTGGCACAAGCACAGAAGTTTATGATTATCTGAGATTGTTATTCGCAAGGGTCGGAAAAACTTACTGCATTGATTGTGGTAAAATCGTCCGCAAGGATACTGTGGCCACTGTTTCGAATTTTCTCGAAACCTTCGACGACGGCGCAAAGTTTTATTTAACCTTTCCCCTTTACCAGCACGAAAATAGAAGTATTGAAGAAGAACTTACTTTTCTGAAAAAAAGAGGATTCTTCAGAATCTATTATCGCGGAGAAATTTTCAATCTCAACGAAGATGATATTTTACCGGAAAGCAAAGATGAAATCTTCGTTTTGGTCGAAAGGATGAGGATAAAAAAAGGGAAGGTTCAAGAGACTTATGCCGACTCTCTCGAAGTAACATTCAAAGAAGGCGAAGGTTATTTGACTATAATAGAAGCGGATACAAACAAGTTACATAATTTCAGTCAATTTTTTGAATGCTGCGGAATCCGTTACGAAGAACCCGAACCTCGCTTCTTTTCTTTCAATAATCCGTTTGGTGCGTGCCCCGTTTGTCAAGGATTTGGCAAGACTATGGGAATTGATATGAATCTTGTAATTCCAAATCCGAATTTAAGCATTAGTGAAGGAGCCATAGCGCCATGGAGAACTGCGAAATATTCTAAATATTTAAGAGAATTGGTTTTAAATGCAAAACAGAAAAACATTCCGCTAGACGTTCCATTCAAAGATCTTTCCGAAGCACAAAAGAATTTAATTATAAAAGGATTCGGTAAATTCCCCGGAATAGAAGGCTTTTTCGAAAAGTTGGAAAGCAAAACTTATAAAATGCATATACGCATTTTGTTGAGTAAATACAGAGGTTACACAAAATGTAATGCATGTAAAGGAAGCAGATTAAGACGGGAAGCCCTTCAAGTAAAAATAAGCGATCGTTCAATTTTCGATATTGTGCAAATGTCCATTGCCGAAGCACATCATTTCTTCGATACACTTGAGTTGGACGATTATGATTTGAAAGTGGGAGAAAGAGTACTGAAAGAAATTCAAAAAAGACTTAAATTCCTTGATGATGTTGGGTTGGGCTATTTAACATTAGACAGACTAAGCAGCACTCTCTCCGGCGGAGAAACACAAAGAATAAACTTGGCAACCTCTCTAGGTTCTGCACTTATCGGAACGTTATATGTATTGGATGAACCGACGATCGGGTTGCACCCAAGAGATAATACGAGATTGATAAATATACTTAAATCCCTCCGCAACATTGGAAACACCGTGCTTGTTGTTGAACATGATCCCGAGATGATGAGTCAAGCCGATTTGATTGTTGATATGGGACCAAAAGCGGGTGAACACGGTGGGAAAATTGTTGCAATGGGAACATACGACGAATTGATGAAAAACCCCGAATCACTTACGGGGCAATATTTATCGGGGCAAAAATCAATTCCGCTTCCGGAAAAACGTCGCGTTGAAAAAACAGATTCAATAAAAATTAAAGGCGCTTCGGAAAACAACCTTAAAAATATAGATGTAGAAATTCCTTTGAATAAATTCGTAGTTGTTACAGGTGTTAGCGGTTCCGGGAAAAGCACACTAATCAACGATGTGTTTTACGGAGGATTGGCAAAATTAAAAGGGATGAATCCGGGTAAAGTCGGACATTACGAATCGATTGAAGGGGCAAAGTTCATTGATGAAATTGAAATAGTTGATCAATCCCCCATCGGTAAATCTTCCCGCTCCAACCCAATAAGCTACGTTAAAGGTTACGAAGTAATAAGAGAATTATTCGCCAACACTCCGCAGGCCCGTTCCCGCGGATATAAACCTGGTTACTTTTCCTTTAATGTTCCCGGAGGCAGATGCGAAACTTGTCAAGGCGAAGGTTATGTTAAAATTGAAATGCAATTCCTTGCCGACTTATACTTGGAATGTGAAGATTGCAAAGGAACTAGATTCAAAAAAGAAACAAGGGACATAACTTACAAAGGCAAGAATATAGTCGATGTTCTCGAAATGACCGCCGACGAAGCGCTTCACTTTTTTGAAAATCAAACCAAAGTGCAAAAGTATATCAAAGTTCTTTGCGATGTTGGTTTGGGGTACATCAAATTAGGACAACCATCGAACACTCTTTCCGGCGGTGAAGCTCAAAGAATTAAATTGGCAAAGCATTTACTTGCAGACAGAGCCAATAAAAGAAATTTGTTTATTTTTGATGAACCTACCACGGGCTTGCATTTCGACGATATAAATAAATTACTGAATTGTTTCAATATGTTACTAAAAAATAAAAATTCGATAGTAATTATTGAACACAATCTTGACGTTATAAAATGCGCAGACTGGATAATAGACCTTGGTCCGGATTCGGGAGATAAAGGCGGAGAAGTTATATTTGCCGGCATTCCCGAAGATTTAATTAAATGCAAAAAATCTTACACGGGTAAATATTTAAAGGATTACCTTACGAAATAATTTACCCGCATTTCAAACGTCAACTATTCGGAAGACTTTCCCGGACTTTTAGTAGGTATTCCGTAATCTTCCATTTTACGATAGAGTGAAGAAACCCCAATATCTAAGGCCTTTGCAGCTTCTTCTTTATTATAATTATACTTTTTAATTGTTCTGATGATATGCTCTTTTTCAAATCCACGAATAGCTTCTTTTAAGGAATCGGGGTAAATACTACCGCCGGTAGTGGAACGAACGCTTTCGGAAAGATCGTCCTTTGTAATTATATCGCCGGAAGCAAAAATGACGGCTCTTTCAATTACGTTCTCCAATTCTCTTACTCCGCCCTTCCAATTGTATGTTATCAATGCTTTCATCGATTCGCTATCTACGGTAAGAATTTTCTTACCCATTTCGTTACAATACTTTTCGATGAAATGATTAACCAGCAACGGAATATCGTCTTTTCTTTCGTTCAAAGAGGGTAATTTTATTTCAACAACATTTAAGCGATAATAAAGGTCCTCTCTAAATTCACCTTTTTTAATTTTTTCTTCCAAATTTTGATTTGTTGCGGCTATAATTCTAACATCCGTTTCAATCGGAACAGTTCCGCCAACCGGCAAAAACTTTCTTTCTTCGATAGCTCTTAAAAGTTTCACTTGCATATTTAGCGGTAAGTCTCCTATTTCGTCAAGGAATAATGTACCGCCGTCGGCAACTTTGAACAATCCTTGTTTATCTTCCGTCGCTCCGGTAAAAGCTCCCTTCTTATGACCGAACAACTCACTCTCTATTAAACTTTCCGAGATTGCCCCGCAGTTGATTGGAAGAAAAATATTATCCTTTCTTTTACTATTGTTATGAATTGCTTTTGCTACAAGTTCTTTACCGGTACCGGATTTACCGATAATCAAAACATTCGAATTCGTGGGAGCTACTTGGGATATTATTTTGAATACCTTTTTCATCGGTTCGCTCTTTCCGATAATATTTTGGAATCCCACATCGGTGCTGATTCTTTGACGCAAAGTTCTGTTTTCTAAGGCAAGCTTTCTGAAATTTATCAATCTTTGAATTCTGATTAATAAATCATCGAATTCCAATGGTTTTATTAGATAGTCGTATGCACCATGACGCAATGCATCGATAGCTGTTTTAACCGATGCATACGCTGTGATAATAATGAAAAATGTATCCGGAGAAATTTCACTCCCCTTTTCAATTAATTCCATTCCATCCAAGTTTGGCATTTTAATATCGGTTATTACCAAATCGAACGTCTCTTCTTTTATCAAATCCAATGCCTTTAATCCGTCTTCGGCAGTTGAAACATCGTATCCTTCGTCGGTTAAAAACATCTCCAACGACTCTCTAATCGCTTTTTCATCTTCTGCTATTAAAATTTTTGCTCTCATCACTAATCCCATTAATTAATTGGTAATTTGATAGTAAATGTTGTTCCTTCTCCCACTTTGCTTTTAACGCTTATTTCACCTTTGAATTTATTGATGATGCCGTAGCTAACCGATAAACCAAGTCCGGTGCCTTTACCAACATCTTTCGTGGTATAAAAGGGATCGAAAATTTTATCAAGATTTTCCTCTTCTATTCCGCATCCCGTGTCGGAAATATTTATGACAATTTTATCTTCGTCTAAACCGGTTTTAACTGTAAGTTCTCCTTCACCATCCATAGCATCCAAAGCATTAATCAGAATGTTGATGAACACCTGGAGTAATTGATCCGGCACAATTTTCAACTGTGGCAAATCGGGCGAAAGGTCTGTAATGAATTCGACATTCTTCACTCTTTTATCATACTTCACAATTCCAAGCGCTGTGTTTAGTAAGTGGTTTATCTGCACCAGTTCTTTTTCGTATGAAGGTGTTCTGCTAAAATCAACAAGCTCGCGAACAATCTTGGAAATTCTATCAATATTTTCTTTAATATTGGACAAGTATTCGATTGTTGTATCGTCTTTGGTCTTTCTTCTTAAAATTTGCACCAAGGAAGAAATTGCAGTCAACGGATTTCCGATCTCGTGTGCAATTCCCGCAGCAAGTTGACCAATAACCGCAAGCTTTTCCGATTGAGAAACTTGCTGTTCCAACCTTTTAACTTCAGATGTATCTTTGATCACCACCGTTCTACCGAAATATCCCCCATCGGGGGAAGGTAACTTAGTTACATTCAACTGTACAGGCTTTTTGTTTCCCTGTTTATCTATTCTTTCGGTTTCATCAATCTTTACAAAACCTTTTTCCTCAATTTCCTTTATAATATATTTTAATTCTTCTCTGTATTTTTCTTCCTTCGGCATCAGGAATGAGGATGGTTTCCCCAATACTTCGTCTTCTGTCCAACCAAATATTTCTTGCGCACCCTTATTCCAATTCCTTATTCTTTCATCTTTGTCAATCGTCATTATAGCCGCATCAGTGGAATATAGAACGTTCTGCAGATAATAATGATCGGCTTTGAATTGACGGTATATCTTCTCTTTGTCTTCCTCCAATTGTCTCAGTTCGCTGTTTTGATGCAGAACGGCGTACCTTGCAAAAATCCTTTCGAATATCTCATCGATGAAACTCATTACAAGAACAATATCATAATCTTTATCTCTTCTTTCATCGATTGTATTTAATATTGCGTTTCTGCCTTGATGAAAAATGTCGCTGATGTGGAAGAAGTTTAATTTAGCACGACTGAAAGTTCCGTAACACGAAATTAAATATTCATCGAGCACTAGAACCATCGAGTTTTCAATTAGCTTGATAATATTTTTCAATGATTCTTTAACAAATTCTACAATCTGCTTTTCGGATAAATTCCCGGAATATTTTTCCTTTAGTTTTTCGACCCAGATTTCAAGAATTTTCTTTTCATTCTCGAGCAATATTTCGAGTATTAATTTTTTCATTTTACAAATACTTTGGCCACATCCAATAATAAAGAGGGATTATTTAATAATGCCGAACGGAACAAACTGCCCAAAGTTCTTTTTTCCATAGGGACTTTTGCAAATGATTCGGCAATGCTGTTAAATTTTTCGTCGCTGAAATTATAAATTCCATTCTTAATTCTGTCAAAAGTTTCGTGACGTTTGCCAAGTCTGTCCCGCCAAGCTTTTTCATATTCAAAAATCATCCGGGGAGATTTTTCTTTTATCGATTTCCCGGCTATTTCCCCCGCAAGCATACCCCCTATCATTCCGCTTACAATTCCTCCTCCGGATAAGGGATTCACTTGTCTTGCCGCGTCACCCACTAACATTAAACCTGGAGCAGTAATTTTATCCAATGTAGTCACACACGGAACACCTCCGGCTATCCGGGTAAGAACGGCTGCATTTGGATAATTTTTATCCATAAACTCATTCAAAAAACTCAATGCGCTCTTTTTCTTACCAATATTTCCGCCCACACCCAAACCGATGTTGGCTATATTTTCCCCTTTTGGAAAAATCCAAAAATAACCTTGCGGGGCGTATTCACTTCCGAAATAGAAATAACATGTATCCGAAGAAATGTTATTTATTCCGCTTGCTGTGATTTGAACTGCAGATTCCATATCCCGGAAATCGATATGGGTTTTTAATCCTGCCCATCTTCCCACTCTGCTTTCCACGCCATCGGCTCCTATTACAATATCGGCGTATGCTTCTCTCTGTTCACCGAAATATTCGAATTTAACTCCGGCAACTTTGTCGTTTTCGAATATCAATCCGTTAACATAAGCTCTTGTTATAATCTCTGCGCCTTCATCTGCAGCCGATTTAGCAAGGGCATAATCGAATATTCTCCTTTCGAGTATATATCCTTCTTCTTCAAGAGGAAGAACTACTTCGGTACCATTTGGAGAAATCATGGAAAAATTATGTATATGCGATGCAATCCATTTTTCATCAGAATCTATAAACTCTTCCACTCCTTTTTTGCTTGCGGCTTCACCGCATCTAACTGGATAACCAACGTCCCTATCCTTTTCCAAGATCAAAACATTTACTCCCTGAGCAGCGGAGTATCTCGCAGCCATGCTTCCAGCGGGGCCTGCACCGACAACAATAATATCATACTTATCTCGCATTTTTTGCCTCCGCGGCTTTTTCTTTGTTGAATTTAAGAACCTCTATTGGACAAGACCAAACACACTTGGCACAATTGGTGCATAGCGGCTCTATGATCTTTATCTCTGCCTCTTTTAGTTCGATGGCGTCTTCGGGACAAACGCCCACACAGCAGCCGCAAAAGTCACATGTATCCGGTACTATTTCTATTAATAACAAAGTTAACCTTTCTTGAAATTGAGAAAACAAATTTAGCCAATATTGCCGATAATTAAAATTTTATTAAGCTTTTCTCCGGATTGAGAATTATTTCCACTCTATCAGAGTTTTAGGTTTTTCAAGATTTATACCCTCAGGCAAACCGGAAAGAATTTCCGACTTAAGTTCATCGATTATTTTCTTTTTCAAATGAGAGCGGTGGTAAACTATGCTTATCTCACGATAAGGAACCGGTTCCGTAAATTCCCTATTCAATTTCTTTTTATTTTCATCCAATTGAATTGAAGTAAGATATGGCAGCAAAGTCATTCCATAGTTGTTCTCAACCAGTTTCATCAGTGTTTCCAAAGAACCTCCTTCGAAATAAACCGGAAGAGATTTTACATTTTCTTTTTTTCCGTAAGCTTCACATAAACGAATAATATGATCCCTGAAACAATGCCCTTCTTTCAGTAACCATATATCATCCAATCTTAATTCTGATGTTTTTATTTTATCTTTGTAGAAAAAAGGATGTTGATTGGAAACGTATGCTGTGAAAGGCTCATAATAAAGAATGGATTCTTTAATGTCGTCCAGCTTCAAAGGAGTAGCCAGAATTCCGGCATCTAAATTTCCTCTTCTCAAATTATCTACAATTTCCGAAGTCTGACTTTCATCAACAATTAAATTTATTTTGGGGAACCGGCTGACAAATTTTTCCAAAAAAAGAGGAAGCAGATACGGAGCAATAGTTGGAATTATTCCCAACCGGAATTCACCTATCAATTCGCCTTTTTCCTCTATTATTATCTCGTCGATTCTTTCCACTTCACGGAGAATATTTTTAGCCTGCTCAATAATTTTTATTCCCAGCGGAGTAGGAATAACCGGCTGTCTGCTTCTATCAAAAATTAATATTCCCAGCTCATTTTCGAGTTTGCCGATCTGCATACTCAAAGTAGGTTGTGTTACGTAACAATGTTCTGCCGCTCTGGCAAAATTTTTATGATTGTGAACTTCAACGATGTATTTTAATTGCGATAAATTCATGACATAAATTATATTTATTAAATTATAAATATAATCAATTTGATTTATAAAGTTAAATCCTCTAATTTTACAGCATAAATAAATGAATGTCCAACCAAAATTAAGAGGTTAAAATGTTAACAGTAGGTCAAAAATTTCCGGAATTTAAGAAACTAGCTACCGTTTCTTTGGAACACGGTAAGGAATTTGCAGAAATTACAAGTGAAGATCATAAAAAAGCAGGCAAATGGATGGTAATGTTTTGGTATCCAAAAGATTTCACATTCGTTTGTCCGACAGAAATTGCATCTTTCAACAAACACTACAATGAATTTGCAGAATTAAATACTGAATTAATCGGTGCTTCTACCGACAGTGAATTTGTTCACCTTGCATGGAGAAATGCACACAACGAGCTTAAAGATCTTCAATTCCCATTATTGGCTGATACTTCAAAATCTTTGGCAGAAGATCTTGGAATATTGGAAGCTAACGAAAAAGTTGCTTACAGAGCTACTTTCATCGTAGATCCGGAAGGAATTATCCGTCACGTAAGTGTTAACGATCTTTCCGTTGGTCGTAATGTGCACGAAGTTCTCAGAGTTCTTTCAGCACTTCAGACCGGCGAATTAGTTCCATGTGATTGGGAACCAGGTCAGGAAACATTGAAAGTATAATTTGATTTATTCTTTAAAGAGCCGCTTCGAGCGGCTCTTTTTGTTTTAAAAACAACACAAAACAAACAAATATTATCGAGTTTTTTGGATTTTTCTTTAGGTTTTTGACAATTTTTGATAAATCTCTAAATTTCACGAACACTTGTTCGTATTTTTTTATTTTGCAATAATTGAACCTATAATTGGATAAGATCATCTAACTGTAAGATGAATCAAAAGAATATCCGTTATGAAAAGATTTGAATTTCATCAAAAATGCAATGATTTTTAACTAACAACTGTTCGGAGAAAGACGATGAAAGAAATGTGGAATGAAAGATTCAGTAAGGAAGAATTTGTTTACGGTGAAGAACCCAATGTGTTTCTCTCGGAGGTATTATCTT
>CAZULK010000067.1:0-13712 GCA_964621225.1 uncultured Melioribacteraceae bacterium
TGTATAAATCCCTTGTTGACAAAAAACAGTTGGCACTTCAAGCGGGATCCTTCCCAATGGCAATGGAAGATCCGGGTTTGTTTTTAACATATTCCATCACGAACATCGGTGTTAAACCCGAAGATGTAGAGAGTGCTATGGAAGAAGAATTTGATAAGGTTAAGAATGAATTGATTAGCGAAGATGAATTTCAAAAATTAAGAAATAAAATAGAAAACGATTTTGTATCTGGTAATTCTACAATGATGGGAATTGCAGAAAGCCTTGCCAATTACCATGTATATTTCGGCAATACCAATTTGATAAATACCGAATTGGAAAAATTCATGAAGGTAACCCGCGAAGACATACAACGCGTTGCCCGGAAATATTTAACAAAAAACAACAGAGTAGTTCTCTATTATTTACCGAAATCGGAAAAGAAGAGTTAATCAATTTAAGTTTAATTACTGGAGTTAAAAATGAAAAATAAATTTTTATCAATATTCGTTCTGCTAATGATGGTTTCTTTAGTGAATGCTCAAGTGGATCGAAGTAAAATGCCAAAGCCGGGTCCCGCACCCGAAATTAAAATTGGCGATATTGAATCTTTCACTTTAGATAATGGATTGAAAGTATTTGTAGTAGAAAACCACAAATTACCTAAAGTTACCTTCCGCCTTTTGGTTGATAGAGATCCCATTCTTGAAGGTGAAAATGCCGGTTATGTTGAAATTGCCGGTCAACTTTTAAGAACGGGAACAAAAAACAGAACGAAAGATCAATTGGATGAGGAAGTAGATTTTATTGGTGCTAGTTTATTTACAACCAGCACAAGCGTTACGGCATCCGCATTAACCAAACATATGGACAAAATTATGGATATAATGGCGGATGTGGTTCTCAATCCAAATTTTACTCAAGAAGAATTGGATAAGATTAAAAAACAAAAAATCTCTGCTCTCGCATCCGAAAAAGATGATCCTAATTCAATTGCAGCTAAGATGAAGAGTCAACTCTTTTTTGGCACCGATCATCCATACGGAGAAAGAGTTACCGAAAAAACTATTGAATCAGTTACACTCGATATGTGTAACAATTATTATAAAACTTATTTCAAGCCGAACATTTCCTACTTGGCAATTGTTGGGGATATAACGCTCGACAAAGCCAAAGAGATGGTTGAAAAGTATTTCTCCTCTTGGGAAAAAGGCGAAGTTCCGAGCTTTAAGTATAAAACTCCGAAAGCGCCGTTAATTAACAAAGTAGCTTTGGTAGACAGACCGGGTTCGGTACAATCGGTTATTCATGTTGGATATCCAATTAAACTTCCTAAAAACTCGGAAGATGTTATTCCTGCTACTGTTATGAATAATTTACTTGGTGGAAGCTTCTCTTCGAGATTAAATCAAAACTTAAGAGAAAAACATGCTTTTACCTACGGTGCCCGTTCGGTTTTGGTTTCAGATGAATTGATTGGCCAGTTCGATGCTTCGCTGGAAGCAAGGAACGAAGTAACCGATAGTTCAATTACTGAAATATTGAAAGAGTTGAAAAGAATAAGAAAAGAGAAGGTTTCGGAAGAGGAACTGGAGCAAGTAAAAAAATATATGATGGGCTCTTTTTCCAGGTCTCTTGAAAATCCGCAAACCATAGCAAACTTTGCATTGAATATTCAAAGGTATAATCTTCCCAAAGATTTCTATAAAAATTATCTTAAAACCGTGGAAGCAGTAACTGTTGACGATATCCACAAATTAGCTAAAAAATATATCAAGCCAAACAAAGCATATATATTGGTTGTGGGCAACGGAGACGAAGTTGCATCCAAGCTGAAGAAATTCAGCATGAGCGGAAAAGTTGATTTCTATGACGTGGATGGAAATAAATTCGATCCTTCCGCAAAAGCTTTGCCGGAAGGCTTATCTGCAGAAGATGTGTTGAATAAATATTTAGAAGCCATCGGTGGAAAAGAAAAAATTGAGAAAATAACTTCAAAGATTTCCGTTTACAAAGGAAATGTTCAGGGAATGGACATTACGGTAACAATCACTCAAAAAGCACCTAACAAATATTACCAAATGGTAGATGCGGGCGTGTTCCAACAAAAAACAGTATTCGACGGAGAGAAGGGCTTTTCCGAAGCCATGGGACAAAAGCAACCGCTTGCAGGCGAACAACTTGAAGGTATGAAAGTACAAGCAGATTTGCATGCCATGCTCAATTACGATAAGCTTGGCATAAAAGCCGAATTGGTTGGAATGGAAAAAGTAAACGGAGCAGATGCATATAAAGTTACTTTAGATACCCCGTGGGGAAGTAAGTGGACTCAATATTTTGACGTTGCTACAGGATTTCTAGTACGCCAAATAACACCTATCTCAACGCCTCAAGGTTCGTTTAATCAAACAACCGACTTTTTAGATTATAAGGACGTAGATGGTATTAAATACCCATTTAAATTATCTCAACAAATGGGACCGCAATCAATTATTCTTACGGCTGAAAAGATTGAATTGAATAAAGATATTAGCGACGACTTGTTTAAAGTTGAATAATTATTTAATTGGTTCTATTAACCCGTCATCGTTCGTTCGGTGACGGGTTTTTTAATACCATTTCTTTTGCTTTTTGAATATGTGGCAATAAGTATCCATTTGCCATAAACCTTCCAACAACATAGGCAATTGCAGCGGCAACAACACCTATATAGCTCATCCAATTAACCAAAATAAATAATGTTATAATTATTCCAACAACTTCCATTGAAGTACCCCAAGTTATTGGTGAAGTGTGTTTCGAAGCAACCAATATAGACCTTTGGAATGAGAGCAATACCGTTAATGCTGGCAATATTGTCATTATTTTTAATGGTGTGGAAGCAAACTCTACCAATTCATCGGACAGACCGGAAATTGTACCAAACCATAATTTGTTTAATGGCGTAAATGCAATAAAACCAAGCATTGCCAGGACAGAGACGCCAAGAATAATTGAGAAATTTTTGATCTCTTTATAATTCTCAAACCCATCCCCAATCAATGCAATTATTACTTCTTGAAACGATAATCCGACACTACGGAAAATGAAAACAAGCGCATTGATAACAGGCAATACGGCAAGTGATTCCAAAGGCATTCTTGCCCTTCCCATAAAGAATGTGACGAATGGATGAACGCCTAAGGAGAGGAGTGATGTTAATATTAAAGGATAATAAAATTTTGTAATGCCTAAATAGTTTATTTCTTCCTGCTTATCAATCAATTTTATCTTAGTTAGAGTTTTGTGAACCATAACCCTGCTTGCAATCGCCTCCGCAATTACGCCTGCAGAAAGTGCTGCGGTGCCGACGATAACCCCATCGTATTTTTTTAACGAATAAAGGATAAATGCTGTTGCCGACATAGACAGTAATCTTATTATTGTTCCGTAAGCAACTTTTTTAGTTTGATTGTTCCTAATTAAAATTCCCTGGTAAAATCTTCTTATCCCAATCATTCCCGGCCAGGGCAGCAGAATTGCTATTGCTTCGTAAGTTAATTCCGCAACTCTATTTTCCAAGTTCAACAGTGAATAAGCACAAAAATCAAAGATGGGAGGGATTAATAAAACCAGCATTCCCACAGTAACAAGAATGTTAAGGGCATTACTAAAATTATGGAGCTTTCTATAACTCTCCTTGCATTTCACAAGCGCAGTGGAAGCACTCATCATCATAATTACAGGCGCTTCTACAATTAATGCAATTGCAAAAGCAACACCATAAGCAGCCAAATTATATTTGGGTTCCGGAAGCCTTGCAATAATAGCCGATATATATGGTCCCTCCAAAGACATCATAAACCAGGTGGAAGCAAGGGGAATCCAAAATAAAAATATTTTCTTATAGGAAAGATTGTTCATTTACATTAAGTCAAATTCATCAAAACATTAATGTTTTTTATCTCTCCGGCTACAACCAAATAATCGCCTTCTGTTATTATATAGTCGGGACTTGGAATCGCTTTTACGGATTCGGAATCTCCGTCTTTGCTTTTGATGGATAGAATATCAACCCCAAATTTTGCTCTAACATTCAGTTCTTTAATTGACTTACCGATGAATGATTTAGGCGGTTTGAGTTCGACTATTTCATAACCTTCCATAAAATGAACTCTTTGTTCATTCTCTTTCATTGTGATTGAACTTGCAAGTGTTGAGGTGATATCGCGTCTTTCCACTTCGCGACTGTAAGCATCTTGAATGTCTTTCAAAAACACAACGCCAATTACTTTATTCGATTCCTCATTTTCCGTTACTATTAAAGATTCGTGATCGCAAGAACGCATTTTATCCAAGGCAGCTTGACAATTTTCGTCAGGGCATGTTTTTTCGAACTCTGGACTCATTACATCCGCAGCAATCAACACATTCGTAAGAGAATCCCTCTCGAACAAATAATCTTTTATCATATCTACCGATATCAGTCCCTTAACCATTCCGTTATCATCGAGCACGGGAAATTCCCTGCCTCTCCCCTGAATAATTTTATTAACCACAAGATTAAAGTTATCGTTCAAATAAATCGGAGTATATTCCGTTTTATATACTTCTTTTACAAAAATCGACTCCATTATATTAATTTCAGCACCTTCTTTAATTCCAATATTACGCATAACGAGTTTCAATGTATATATTGATTCACGGGATAGCTTTGAAGACAAAATCATACTAATAATGCATGTTACCATCAAAGGAAGTATAATTTTATAATCGTTTGTTAATTCAAATACGATTATAATTGCAGTAATAGGAGCTCTTGTTGTTCCGGCAACCAAACCGCCCATTGCAACAAGCGCATAGGCCCCCGGCTCTGCAGTGATATTAGGGAAGAAATAATTAACGGCATATCCGAAAAACATTCCCACCATTGCGCCCATAAAAAGTGAAGGAGCGAACACACCGCCCGAACCTCCGGATCCCAAAGTAATTGACGTAGCAATTATTTTAACAGCAAACAATGCTATTGCAAAATACCAAATCATGTTGCCGTGTAAAGCAAGATTTATTGAATCGTATCCAACGCCCATAACGTGAGGGAATTCAAGAGCAATAACACCAATAATGATACCGCCGATTACCGGCTTAATGTAAGGAGGGATTTTCAGTTTGTTATCAAAAAAATCCTCGGAAAAATAGAGCACTTTTATAAAGAGGAATGATGCAATTCCGGCAACAGCACCCAGGATAAAGTAAAACCCAATTTCATATGGTGAGGCATAATGATATTCCGGCACAATGAATGCGGCAAAATCTCCTTCAAACCAATGCGAGATCACGGTTGCCATTACTGATGCAATTACTATTGGAGAGAACTGCGCAACCGCAAAATCCATTAGAATAATTTCAACGGCGAATAATGCGCCGGCAATAGGAGCGTTGAACGCAGCAGCAATACCTGCAGCAGCCCCGCATCCTACAAGGGTTTTTAGTCTTTTTGTTGGAACACGAAAGAATTGCCCAACTGTAGAACCAAGCGAAGAACCAATTTGAATAATCGGCCCTTCCCTACCAACCGAACCACCGGTGCCGATTGTAATTGCAGAAGCAAACGCCTTAATAATTGCAACGCGGGGACGAATGCTACCACCCTTTAATAGAATTGCTTGCATAACTTCCGGGACACCATGACCTTTTGCTTCCGGTGCGAAGAAATGAATCAGCGGTCCAACTATCAAACCGCCAACAGCGGGAATTATTATTTTCCAGTACCAAGGCGTAAGCGCAATGCTTTCAATTAAATTCTCCCCACCATTAAAAGATAAGTTCGTGATTGATTGTATCAACCATCTAATTCCTATTGCTGCAAATCCGGCAAGAATTCCGATGATGATTGCTACAATTATCATAAAGGTGTGTTCGGTCATCTTTGCTTTTTCAATTGCATGCGTCGCTTTTTTAGATAAAATGGAATATATGTTTCCCGTAGTGGCTCCCGTCATTTCTGTTTTCCCTTTAATATTTCTACCGTTTTTTCCGCTTGCCAAATATGTCTTCTCTGATGTGCAGCTAAAAAGGGGAATACCTCTCCCAACCTGAATCTTACTAATGATGAAATTGGGGATTTAACTATTACCTTTTTTAAATTATAATGGAATGATTTTTCTATCAAGTTTTTGAAATCGTTTTGAATATCATAAAACTTGTCAAAAACGAGATCTGTTTTTTCCGGACTGATCTCCGCGGGTTCGAATACCGGAAAAGTTTTCATTTTAAATTTATAAGGAGGCTCCAAAGAAGAAACCATATATTTGGTTATCAATCTTACTTTAAAATTTGAATTGTCAGAATTGTCAGGCTTTGCTTCTTTAATGGCTTTTGTTATTTGACCTATGTAAACCTCAGCAGTGTTGTTCAAGTGATTTATACACTGAACAGCCGACCATCTTTTTTTTGCCGGTTTAGTTGATATATATTCCCTCTTCTCGGATTGAATTTTCTTTACTGACTGCGTGCAATAATCAAATTCGCTTTTATATAATTCAACTAAACTCATGTAAGTCTTTTCTAAAGTCCCTTGAAATTTAATTTTTTAAACTTAATCATTTCATCTGAAAGATGAGAACGAATAAAAATTATTTTTTCTTTTTTATAAATGAAAGAACAAATTCTTTTTTAATGCATCTATTGTTTTGTTGAAATAAGTTAACTAATTTGTAAAATAAAAAATCCTTCGGAGGTAAAATGAAAAAGCTGCTTCTGCTATTAATTGTTTCGTCTACTCTTATTTATTCACAAAACCTTTTCATTCCATATAATATTCAAAAAGCATACAAAACCAACACCAGACAGCTTAACGGTGAGCCGGGAAAAAATTATTGGCAAAACACAGCCGATTATGTTTTATCGGCAGAAATAACACCGGAAACAAATCTTTTAAAAGGATCGGAAGCTGTTGTTTATACGAATAACTCCCCCGACGATTTGAAGATATTGGTCATCCGGCTTTATCAAAATTATTATAAGAAAGGAGTGGCAAGAGATAATTCAATTTCTCCGGATGCAGTGAATGACGGGATGGTAATCACACGGTTAGCTTTAAATGGGGAAGAAATAAACTTGGAAGACAACGAGTTTGTTTCCACAAACGGCACAAATATGATAATTAAATTGAATAACCCCGTTAAAGCCGGGGAATCGATTACTATGGAAGCCGATTGGAGTTTTTACATTCCGGAAATATCTAAAATGAGAATGGGTGAATATGACTCCACTTCTTTCTATGTTGCTTACTGGTATCCGCAAATTGCCGTTTATGACGATATCGATGGATGGGACAGATACCAATATAAAGGAACGACAGAGTTTTATAACGACTTCAACAATTACTCCGTTGAGATAACTGTTCCCGAGGGATTTTTAGTTTGGGCTTGCGGACTAAATAATAATATCGATGAATTATTAAAACCCAAATATCTCGAGAGATGGAAAAAGGCCAGAACAGCAAATGATGTTGTTAATATAGTTACCGAAGAAGATTATAAAACCGAATCTCCTACTATTGAAGATGATTTTAACACATGGAGCTTTACGGCAGAAAACGTTACCGACTTTACCTTCGGTACAAGCGACCATTATTTGTGGGACATGACAAGCTTGATTGTTGATTCTGTAAGCGGAAGAAGAACTGTGGTTGATGCTGCATATAAAAAAGAATCGAAAGATTTCTATGAAGTGGCGGAAATTGCCAGAGAATCGATAAGATATTTTTCCTACGAAATGCCGGCTGTTCCTTACCCCTATCCAAAACTAACTGTGTTCAATGGTAGCGGAGGAATGGAAGCGCCGATGATGGTAAACGATGGTTCCGCCTCCAGCAGAGCGGGAACGGTTGGAGTAACTTCCCACGAAATTGCACACACATATTTCCCATTTTACATGGGAATTAACGAAAGAAAATATGCTTGGATGGACGAAGGGTGGGCAACTATGCTCCCTATGGAATTTCAAAAACGTGAAGGCGGAAATAAAAAATATGACCCGCTGGTATTTGGAATAAGAAGTTTTTCTTATGTAGCGGGTGACGAAACCGAATTGCCCATGATGATCCCTTCAACTATGATGACTGGAAGAACTTATAGAGTTGCCTCATACACAAGACCGGGCTTGGCATACTATTTCCTTTACGATATGCTCGGAAGAGATAAATTTCTTAAAGCACTTCATCATTATATGAATAGATGGAACGGCAAACATCCGTTGCCGTATGATTTCTTCTTCTCCTTTAACGATGCATTGCAAGAAGATTTGAATTGGTACTTCATTCCATGGTTCTTCGAAAGATGTTACCCCGATCTTGCTGTTAAAAACGTTAAAGAAAAAGACGGGGAATTCGAAATTACAATTGCCAAGGTTGGCAAATTACCTGTTCCGGCTGCTGTAACAGTAACTTTCTTTGATGATTCTACTAAAGATTTATATGAATCAGCCGGTGTTTGGAAAGACTCTTCAAGTTATAAATTCGTATTAAAGTCCAAAAAGAGAATTAAAAAAGTTGAAATAAATAAAAACAGAACTCCGGATAGAAATGCAGAAAATAATGAATGGGTTCTGGAGTGAGTTAAAACAAAATTAAATTAATATTGTTGACTCTGTTAACTGTTTTTATAATATTGTAATTAAAATAATATCAAGGGAGCAGTAATGAAATATATTAAATTGTTAATCTTCTCTTTTTTCACTTTAGCTTTGTCAAACCTCTTTGCCCAAAATGTTATTTTTGACGGCAAAAGCTATTTATACGGCGATAGAATTGTGGTGAAGTTTAAAGATTTGAGCATGAATAAATCGGCTTCTCTGCCGGCTGCGATGAGCAAAACTTTGCAGAAGTTTGGTATAGAAAAAGTTGAAAAAAGATTTCATCTTAAAGAATCTATTCAAAAAGCAGACATTCCGCTGAATAAAGTTGCGGTATTAAAATATTCTTCGCCCATGAATCCAAAATTTCTGGCACAAAAAATTTCCAAACTGAAAGGAGTTGAATGGGCGGAACCATATTACTTGGATCAAATAATGTATACTCCTAATGATCCCGATTTTTCAGTTCAATGGCATTTGGCAAAAATTCAAGCGGAATTGGCTTGGGATATAAATAAAGGCGATTCAAGCATAATAGTTGCAATCAACGATACGGGAGTAGATTGGGACCACCCGGATCTTGCAGCGAATATTTGGACAAACTCAAACGAAATTCCGGATAACGGTATTGACGATGATAACAACGGTTTTATTGATGACATAAGAGGTTGGGATTTCGGAGGAATTAACGGAACACCGGATAACAACCCGATGGAAGACAGAAGCGATCACGGAACTCACGTTGCAGGACTTGTATCCGCCGTAACAGATAACGGAATTGGAATTGCCTCGATAGGATTCAACACTACAATTATGCCGGTTAAAACCTCCCGTGACGATGTTAGGGACAATAACGGTAACGCATTAATATCAAACGGTTATGACGGTATAATCTATGCAGTTGACAACGGAGCAAAAGTTATAAATTGCAGTTGGGGAAGTTACAGTTATTCAACCGCGGCACAAATGGTAATCGATTATGCCGTTGATCATGGTGTTCTATTGGTTGGAGCTGCAGGAAATGAAAACTTGCCCGAAGTAATTTATCCCGGAGGATATAATGGAGCTTTATCAGTCGGAGCTACAACTTCAACCGATACAAAAGCAAGCTTTTCAAATTATGGTAAATATGTGGAAGTTATGGCTCCCGGTCATGGATTGTGGGCTACATGGCAAAATGATACTTATGCAAGTTTGAGCGGAACCTCGATGGCATCTCCCGTGGTAGCTGGCATTGCGGCTTTAGTTTACAGTCAATTTCCATCTTATAATCCATTACAGGTTGCCGAGCAAATTAGAGCTACTTGCGATAACATAGACTCCGTTAATTCTTCCCGCGTTGGACTTTTGGGCTCCGGAAGGGTAAATGCATATAAGGCATTAAGTACAACAGATGCAAAATCGGTTAGATTGCAAAGCGTTCAATTTACTGACGAAGGCGACGGAGATGGAATATTAGAGCCCGGGGAAACAGTTTCTGTTTATGCTGAATTCTTCAACTATTTGTCCCCCCTTTCCTCTTTGATGATTACAATGGAATCAAAATCTTCCAATGCAACTGTTACTAACGGTTCGTTTAATGCCGGAGCTGTAGCTACTCTTGAATCTTTCAACAACGCAAAATCTTTGTTTACTTTTACTATTAGTGAAACATGTCCGGAAAACGAGGAATTGGAATTTCTCTTTTCATACTCCGAAACAGGCTTGTCAGGATTTGACTGGACCAATGTTCTTGCAAATCCGACATACAGAACCCAAGCAGGAAATAAGATTGCAGTTACACTTACAAGCAAAGGCACAATAGGATTCAATGATTATCCGAATAATCTTCAAGGTGATGGATTTTCGTTCGACAACTCCGCAAATTTATTGTTTGAAGGTGCGTTGATGTATGGCACTTCGAGAAATAGCGTTGTTAATGCAGCAAGAGATGCTACAGGCAACAATCAAGATGCGGATTTCAGCGTTATCAAACCGTTTGTTTTGAGTGTGCCCGGCACAGATGCCGACCAGCAAGGTCTCTCGGTATTTAATGACAATAATGCGGGTGGTGGAAAATTAGGTATTGAAACCGAAATGCATTCTTACTCATATGCAAATACTCCCGATGATAATTATTTAATCTTGAGATATAAATTCAAAAATAAATCCGGCTCGGATATAAACGGATTCCGTGCGGGCTTGTATTTCGATTGGGATATGGACGAAAGCGATTATGCAGATAACGTTACACGCTTTGACCAAACCGGCGGTTTTGGTTATGTATTTAATTCCGATTTAAATCCTGTTTCGATGTACATTACATGCGCAATGATTTCTTCCTCCGGTTTCTACAGTTTTTACGGAATTGAAAACGATGGAGCCACCGGCGGTATTAGTGTATACGATGGCTTTACGGATATTGAAAAATGGGAAACCCTTTCGAGCGGAACAAGCAATACCGATGCAGGACCGAATGATATTTCTTTTGTTGCCGGAGGTGGTCCGGTAAATATTGCAGCTGATGATTCCGTAGAATTTGCATTCGCAATTGCAGGTGGATATTCTTTAGACGAGTTAAGAACGGCAGTTCAAAATGCAAAACTCAAATATGATGATATTGTAACTTCCGTGAAAAAAGGCGATAAAGAAATTCCGTTGGAATTCTCTCTTTCACAGAACTATCCAAATCCATTTAACCCGACAACGAAGATCAAGTTTAGTATTCCCAATGATAAAGAAAACATCAACGGAGAGATGGCTAAACTTACAGTGTATAATATACTCGGAAGCAGAGTTGCTACTCTTCTTAACAAACGGATGACACCGGGAAATTACGAGGTCATTTTCAATGCAAAAGATTTACCTTCTGGCGTTTATATTTATAAACTGGAATGGGGATATCGCTCTTCAACAAAGAAAATGATATTATTGAAATAAAATCGTCAATACAAAATTATTCCAAAGCCGGACTGCCTTAGTGTCGTTCGGCTTTTTTATTGTGCGGGATTCTGAAATTGGCGATATAGCCTTGTGGTATTAAATAAATTGTTGATAATTTGAATCATTTAATAATCGAATTAATAGAACTATTATAAATTAACTTTACAGAGCTGGAAATAAATTTCTTTTTGTTGGTTGATTTTTTAGCAATAATAATTTTACATGATTAAAATCAAACAGCCCCTTGCGATTTTAGCAAGAGGCTGAAAGATAGTGTAGGTTTATTTGATAAGGAGCATTTTCTTGATTTTACTTTCGTTGTTTATTGTTATTCTATAAAAGTAAACACCGCTACTTAAATTGGCGGCATTAAATACAATAGAATGTGTGCCCGATTTTTCATACCCGTTGACCAAAACTGCAACTCTTTCCCCCAAGACATTGTAAACGGTTAAATTAACCATGCCCGGGTAAGCATTGCTGTAACGGATAACCGTTTCAGGGTTAAACGGGTTCGGATAATTTTGAAATAATTCAAAACTCTTTGGATTTTCTATGCTCAACTCAGCAAATGTCAAAGAATCCGAAGCCGGTCCGACATCTTTAATTGTTAATGGCATTCTTATTTTGGGATCTGTTGAAAATTCATCAGCACCAACGTCGTATGCGCCTATTCTTTTCTGTCCGTGCATGTCGTCGCTTATAAATAGAAAACTGTTATCCGAAGCATTGATTGCGGGACTAAATTCACTTAATTCCCAAAGGGAATCTTTGTATTCCAATAGCGGATCAATCACTCTAATTTGGTCATCCGTATAAGTCATACCAATTTCAACACCACTATCCGGAAACATAATATTATTCTTCCATACGAAATTAGTAGGTTCCGTAATGATTTTAATGGGATTATTTGCCCCGCCATAAACAAGATTGTTAACCATTTTTACATTCTTCGGCTCTTTTTTCCAAGAGTTGTCCGATTTAGCGTATCCTATTTCTATATTCGAAAAGTTGTTTATCAGAGAATTATTCGAAATAATTACGTTATTTATCTGCCAGTGAGCGCTTAATGAACCCGATTCCGTATCTCCGTTGGTAAGCGTGATTGCCGCATCCCACTTTGATCCCATAAGTCCTTCGAAGTAATTATTATAAATCTTATGGTCTTTCGCGTATATTCTTATTCCACCGCTTCCTTCTTTTCCGAATCCCAAAAAATAATTGCCGTTAATAACCGAACCGTTTCCGTGACGGAGGGAAAGAGTTCCTTGACATCGAACAAAAGTATTATATCTAACCGTATCTTTACAACTCTTTATTGAAACAATTTCAGGGTCACCGTCGCATTCTTCAAACAAATTATACTCAATCACAGTGAATCCATCCGTTAATGATAACTCGCTCCAGCCTACACGAATTGCTTCCATTTCGTTTTCGTGCCGCGGACCAATATCATAAAAGTAATTATGATCTATTCTGTCATGCTGGGAAACCACATCTCCGCCATCAATTGTGATAAAGTTCCCAAGCTGATGTTTGTGCCTGAAAATATTATGATCAATTCTATTGTGATGGCTTAGCAAGGATCCATCGTTCCAATAGCCTCCTACGTAAACCCACTTACCGCTTTTGCCTTCTTCTTCCGTCAATTCAAAAATATTGTTAGTTATGCGAATATTATTACATGCTTCCAGCTTTATCACCGTATATTTATTCGACGTAAAGTGGAATCCCGAAATTTCAATAAACGCTGTTTTTCTTAAGGTAAAATATGTTTCGCCGCCAAGTTCAGCTCCGCCAATATTTTTTGCTCTTATTATTATTGGCTTTAATTCAGTCCCAGATGATTCAACCGTAATACCGCCTCCGGTATCATAATATCCATCTTCAACTTCAACTATATCTCCGGGTTTCAAATTATCATTCTTGCAAACGCTTTTTAATTCTTCTGCTGTGCTTACAGAATAAATTGTTGGAGGAGTATCGTCATAAACCACTGAGGCACCAATGGTCATATCATTATGAACAACAAACTCTATTGTAGGATCAACTCCCGACAAATCTCCCGTCCAACCTTCAAACTTATATCCCGGTGGTATTTCAATCGATGCTGTAACCTTTGTATAATCATAATATAAACTGTCGGCAGGCTCCAAGGAGATATGACCTGTATCAGGCTGAATTACAACCACTCT
>CAZULK010000068.1:0-10586 GCA_964621225.1 uncultured Melioribacteraceae bacterium
TATTAAGACCAGGAAGGTTCGATAGACAAGTTGTAGTAGACAGGCCCGACGTAAAGGGAAGGGAAGGAATATTAAAAGTTCATACCCGTAACATTCCGATTGACGATACTGTCGATTTGAAAGTTCTTGCAAAAGGAACTCCCGGATTGGCGGGTGCCGAATTGGCCAACATGGTTAACGAAGCTGCATTGTTAGCTGCCCGTAAAAATAAAACAAAAGTCGGAATGGAAGACTTTGAAGAAGCCAAAGATAAAGTGATGATGGGTATTGAACGGAAGAGTATGATCATTTCCGAAGAAGAGAAGAAAACCACTGCTTACCACGAAATTGGACATGTGTTGGTTGCTAAACTTCTTCCCGAATCCGATCCTGTGCACAAAGTTACGATCATTCCGAGAGGAAGAGCATTGGGTGTTACTCATTATTTGCCGATGGATGAAAAGCATACATATTCTTATGAATATATTGAATCTAAAATATGTACACTCCTCGGCGGTAGGGCTGCGGAAAAAATAATATTCAATAAACTTACTACCGGCGCAGGCAACGACATTGAGCGGGCTACCGAACTTGCAAGGAAAATGGTTTGCGAATGGGGAATGAGTGAAGAACTCGGTCCTTTGGCATACGGCAAGAATGAAGAAGAAATTTTCCTCGGCAGGGAAGTAACAAAGCAACAAAACTACAGTGAAATGACCGCTCAAAAGATTGACCAGGAGGTTAAAAGAATTGTCGTTGGAGCAATGGAAAAATCGGAAAAATTGCTTCGCGAGAATTTGGAAATCCTTCACAGGCTTTCGAATGAGTTGCTCGAAAGGGAAATTCTTGACGCCGATGAAATTGACAAGATTATCAATGGTGAGGATTTGCCTCCGTTGAAAAAATCGAACAACGGTGACAATAAAAAAGAAGAAGAAATTCCCGAACACGTTCAAAAGTTAATGGAAGAAAGGAAAAAGAAAGCGGACACAGATTCAGAGAATGCTGATGACTCAAATTGATAATGGATTTATTGATTATAAACGGGAGTTAATACGAAAGAGCATTCATCTTTGCTCTTTGTCCATGCCGATAATTTATTATTTTATTTCAAGGGAATTAGCTATTAAAATACTAATTCCCATTACTGTTTTTTCCGTTCTACTCGATTTTGGCAGACACATAATTCCGTCCGTCGGGAAATTTTTTTACAGATGGTTTGGGTTTTTGTTGCGCAAGCATGAAATCGATTCGGAAAAGAAAAACCTCTCCGGCGCATCTTATGTTTTTATATCCGCTCTTCTTTGCGTTTATATTTTCCCCAAAGTAATTTTTATAACTGCTTTTTCTACGCTGATACTTAGCGATATTGCAGCAGCGCTTATCGGAAGAAGATTTGGTAAGCATAAATTTTTATTTAAAAGCCTGGAAGGAACTCTTGCATTCTTTGTGGTTGCCTGCATCATTGTTTTGGTTACCCCGAAAGTTGCAAACCTTCCTACTGAATATTTGATCGGTTTTGTTGCTGCAGCTGTTGGTGCTTTGGCAGAAAATGTTTCCTATGGTTGGGCAGACGACAACTTGGCAATTCCACTTTCAATGGGAGCCGTAATGTGGTTGATGTATTCTTGGCTTTTGCCCGGAATGGAACTCGTTCTTAAAAATTCACCATTATAATTGCTTCCTTTGAAACATTGATTACTTCGCTTTGTATAAGATTCTCACATAACTAACGAATGAATGATATGAAAAAAATAATTTTACTATTTCCTTTAATCCTTATTTTCTCCGCTTGTAATGTAAAGAAGCCGGCAGTTGGCTTGGAAGATCAAATTTTCGTTGTGGCCGATTCTTCAGAATTTGAACAAATGGAAGCTACTTTATCCGAGGTGTTCGGAAAGATAATTTACACACCCCAACCGGAACACATGTTTAAGTTGAAAAGAATGTCTATAAATTCTTTGGAGAAATTAAAAGACAAAAAGAATGTTATTATTGCAGCACCATTGAACAGTGGTTCATATACGGCACAATATCTCACAAGTATTTTGGATTCGAACGTTACGGAATTGGTTAATAATGACAGTGTGCATGTTATAAACAGATACGACCTTTGGGCAAAAAATCAATTGGTGATGATTTTAACCGCCAAAGATATGCCAACACTTCTGTCTGAAGTGAAAAAGGATGCAAATAATTTATTGCACTATTTTCAAAAATTATCCAACAAGCGGCTTTATCAAAAGCTTTATAACAGTGTTTACGAAAACGAAAAGTTGGAAGCACAAATTCTAAAAGATTACGGATTTCTGATTTATTGCCAAATTGATTTCAAATTGGCAATGAACAAACCGGAAGAAAATTTCATTTGGTTGAGAAGGGCACCAGGAAGTGATTTGGAAAGATGGATTTTCGTACACTGGATTGATAATGCTTCTCCGGCAATGTTGAACAGAGATTCCGTTCTGGCACTAAGAGACAGACTCACACAAAAATTCTACAGAGCATCCGACAACGTGAGTTACGTTACTATTGCGGACAATTATAACAAAACTACAGAGATTAATTTCAAGGGAAGATACGCTTTATTCACACAAGGACTATGGCGAATGTCCGATAGAAGTATGGGTGGTCCTTTCGTAAATTATACTTTTCTTGATGAAAAGAGCGGAAGGCTTTACATGTTGGACGGATCCATTTATGCACCAAAGTATGAAAAGAAAAGTTTAATCCAGCAAGTTGATGTAATACTCCAATCCTTTATGACAAAGGACGAGTTGAGCAATGAAAGGATTGAAGACTTGATGGATGAATTGGATGATTAATTGAAAACCCGCCGAGGCGGGTTGTTCAATTCGTTTGTCCGATAACAGATGGCGGCTTCTATTATCGGCACACTCTGCATAGGGATTTTTTCGTGGACGGGAAAAGAAGATTAGACGAACATTAATGTCCTTCCCAAACCTAACCGCTTTTCCATTATTGCCGGCTCTGCCCAAACCGGAAAAAATTTCCAAGTCGATTGGCAAACGGGTTTTTCTTTCTTCCTTAGGAATATCTCCACAGAATTCCTTTGGTTAAAAGAAAAATTCCGAAAAAATCCCATTCATTCAAAGAACCATTCATTAACAGGAGAGGTAAAATCATTTAGCGTTGTATACGATTTTCCTTATTGTATCGGGTTGCAAATATGGATATTCATCACGAATGATCAATATTGCTTTTCCGGCGGATAGCTTCTTTTTCCGCAAGTTCAAAAATTTCTGGCGTATTTTGTAATCACGCACAGACTTTTCGTTTATCAATCCTCTGCTATCCAAAAGCTCAAAAATTTCGTCGCTTATCAAGTCAGACAGCGGATTATTCATCACAAAGGCGCTATTTCTATTTTCCATCGTTTCCCCCGATATTTTTTGAATGATCTGCCGGCTTCGAAATTCCGGGTTATTCTCCCACAAATAAACCCAATTGTTTCCTGCCGGCGCGGTCTATACAATTTGTCAAAATTACAGGGTAAGGATAACATTTAATCATCCATTCCTCAACAGCATGAATATGTAGTTTTGCGCGTAATATGCCTTGAAATAGGTCGTTGACTACCTATTTATGCGGTATGAAAACAATTGTTTAATTACTTGGGTTAAATCAGGCCTTTGCGGATGGCTTTTGCAACCGCCTGGCTTTGGGAGTGAACATGAAGTTTTTTGTAAATATTTCTTATATGATGCCGGACTGTATCTACCGAAATAAACATTTTTTCTGCTATTTCCTGGTAATTGTTACCTTCGGCTAAACCGTTTAGAACATCTTTTTCCCGGTCGGACAATTCGCTCTCGTTTTCGCCAGTCGATTTACTTTGAGTTTTTTGGAATAACGTAATTACTTGTCTGGCAATATGCGAGCTCATAGGACTTCCGCCTTCGTAAACTTCTTTTATTGCTTCGAGTAATCGAATGGGGGGTGTTTTTTTTACCAAATATCCGCAAGCGCCGGCACAAAGTGCATCGAATACGACTTTATTATCTTCGTAAATTGTAAGCATCAAAGTACTAACTTCGGGACGTAATTCTTTTAATTTTTTTACTCCCTCTATTCCGTTCATTCCGGGCAATGCAATGTCCATCAATGCAACATCAATTTCCAGGGTGGGAAGAGCGGAAAAGAATTTTTCGCAACTCGGATACGCTCCCACGCAAGAATATCCTTCCGTGCCGTTTATTAAGGCTGCCAATCCTTCTCTTATTGTGTGGTTGTCTTCTATTATAACTACTTTAATCATATCACAGCATCAATTTTAGTTGTTCAATTTAAAGCTTTTTTTTATTATTCCAATAAATTCAATTCTTGTACCTTTGTCCCCTGAGTCTATCATAAGATTACCGCCAATTTCTTCTGCTCTTTTTTTCATGTTAATCAGTCCGTTCCCTTGATGATCTTTCTCCTCATCAATGCCATCTCCATCGTCACTCAGGCAAAGGAATAATTTATTCTCTCTCATTTCGGCTCTGAATTCTATCCTTTTGCAATTACTATGTTTTATTGCATTATTCAGTGCTTCTTTGAAGATGAGATAAAGATTTTGTTTATAGTTGAGGGGTAATTTCAAACTTTTCAACTTATCGAGATTCACCGTTTTAAAATGAATACCTAATTGATGGAGCAGATCTGCATACGAATCTTTCAATCGAACGGCAAAATCGAAAATTGTATCCCGTGATGGATTGATGAACCAGACAATATCGCTCATGTTATCAACAAGCTGTCTGGCTTTCTCGCTTATTTCTTCTATCTGATTTGCCACATCTTTCGAGAATGTTTTGGCGCTGTTGGCAGAAAGTTCGCTCAATATTGATATTTCTGTCAACCCCGAACCGATATTATCATGCAGATCCGCTGCAAGACCGGCCTTCAATTTTTCAATAGCTAAAATTTGTTTGAATCTGAGCCAAATTACAAATGCAATTATTGATAATGCTACAACAATCAAAAGAGTAATGAACCACCAAGTTGCATAAAAAGGAGGAATAATAGTGATTGCTATTTCAGTTCCTTTCTCATTCCATACTCCGTCATTATTTGTAGCCTTTACCCTGAAAATATAATCTCCCGGTTCGAGGTTTGTGTAATTTGCAAATCTTTTTTGAGACGATGTGAAATGCCATTCCTTGTCGAATCCTTCCATTATGTATGCGTATCTGTTTTCGACGGGTGATGTAAAATCCAACGATGCAAATTGGAAGGAAAAATAATTTTGATCCGAGCGGAGCTCCAATTTTTTTCTGTTTCCTTTCAACTCTTTGTCGAATATTTTAATAGAAGTAATAACAACTGGCGGAATGAAGTCGTTGTTTGTAATTTCTTTAGGGTTGAAATAGTTTAAGCCTTTTATTCCTCCGAAATAAATTATTCCGTCATTGTCTTTGAAATACGCACCGCCGGAAAATTCCATGCTTTGTAATCCGTCGTAAATATCGTACTGCGAAAAATTATTTTTGATGGGATTATACCTGAAAATTCCGTTGTCGCTCGAAAGCCAAATATTTCCTTCGTCGTCCCCAACAATTCCATAGACAGCATCCAGTTTGTTTTTATCTTTGGGTTGGAGTAAAATTGTTCTACCATTCTCTTCATTGTAATAGTTTAATCCACCACCGTAAGTGCCAATTAAAAATCCCTTTTTAAACGGATGAATGCTCAACACTCTGTTGTCGGTTAAACCATCTTCACCGTTCCGGTGGCTTTTAATTAACTTGGTTCTATTGTTTTTCAAATCGAGAATATTTACGCCTCCTCCGAAAGTTCCGACTAATAGACGGTTCCGTTTGTCAACAACAATGGTGTAAATTCTTTTGTCGCTTAATCTGAAATATTCTCCGGGAAGTGAATGAATGCTTAAATTGCCTCTTTTGTAAAATTCATCTAAAGTAATAAATCTGAGTCCGCCGCCGAATGTTCCAATCCAAAGTGTGTCCCCCATAAATTTAATTGATTGAATCTGATTTGAGGGCAACGATGAATTTTCGTGTGTAAAAGATTTGATTGTACCGGTTCCGGAATTGTAGAAGTTTAACCCTCCGCTGTAAGTTCCAATCCAAATATTTCCATATTTATCTTCTTCAAAACATCTGATATGATTATCCGATAGATCGCTGTTTTCGTTTGTGAGATATTTCCATTTACCTTTATCGGTCAGAATATTTATTCCGCCTTTAAATGTGCCTATCCAAAGGTTTGCCAGCGAATCTTTCCTAATTGCCCAAACAATTTTATCGTTTAATCCATCACCAATATTTTTAATTATTCTTTTGAACTTGAAAGGTTTTTCTTTAATAATTTTTAATCCGTCTCCCAAATGGGATCCAATCCAAATATTGCCCGATTTATCTTCGTATAATGATAGAACATCTCTTATTTTATTTTTTCCTTGGGGATCAAGCTTTTTGTTGATCAATTTATTTGAAACATAATTATACTCTCCAATTCCCGAATTCAAAGATCCGACAATTATATTCCCGTCCGATTTTTCAATGATTGACATAATTGAAGAGTTGGGTTTTTTACCGAACGAATAGTGAATGAATATAGGCTCTTTCCCTGTGAGATATCTTCTGTCGAAATCGAGTCTGTCAAGAATTCCGCTGTAAGTTCCAATCCAAAGGGTATTATGTTTATCCTCGAATAAAGTTAAAATTTTATTGTCGCTTAATGATTCCAGACTGGAGTTGTGGCTGTAATTATAGAAAATAATTTCTTCTTCTGCGTTAGGTGTAAGGGGAAGCGATTTAATTATCTTATTCAATCCTCCCCCGAAAGTAGCCACCCAAATAACACCGAGCCGATCTACCAATATTTTTGTAATTCTATTAAAATTAATTGAAAGCGGATTTCTTTTGTCGTGTGTGTAAAGACGAACCTTGTTGTTCAATCTATCATATTTTATTAATCCATTTCCCCAGGTTCCTACCCAAATATATCCTTCCGTATCTTCTGTAATGGAAGTAATTGTAGTTTCGTTATTTCTGGAAATTGGCAAGGGATAATCATAATAAGTTTGCCGGGAGTAATTAAAAGATAAATCTTTTAAAATGTAATGCCGCTTAAAATTATCCTTTTCGAAATTATATTCATTCAAAATACCGTCGGTAGTACCAACCCACAATGTGCCGTTTTTACCCAGATAAATTGCTGAAATAGCGTTGTTCGAAATTGTAGAAGAATCGAGTGGATTGTTTCTGTAAATTTTGAATTCATATCCGTCGTATCTGTTCAATCCGTTGGAAGTTCCGAACCACAAAAATCCGGAAGTATCCTGAACTATTGAATTGACGGAACTTTGTGAAAGTCCGTCTTCCACACCAATATGCTCAATCAAATAATTTTGAGCAAAGGAAAACGAAAAACTTAACGCTAAGAATGAAAAGAATAATAATTTTAATTTCATAATAAATTAAAGTTAATAACTAATAGAAGTTAATTAAATTATAATTTAATTTCTATGCATAAAAAAGTATATAAAAAACCCGGAGCGGGATTAGACTCCGGGTACAACCAGTCGGGGATTATTTTATAGGAGGGTTATTCTTCTTTAAAATTTTCCAAAATTTTTATTAATGCAATTAAAACGAAACCTATGCTGGATAGGAGAACATCATCAAAATTCACATAAAAAACATCAACCGTACCTATCCACGAAGCGATGAGTTTCGTGAATATTAGTATTGAAAAAAATCCGGCAAAGCCCGCCATACCGGATTTGAATACCTCCCAGGAGAGTTTGAAAATATCTGCTAATCCTTTTCTTTTGGATTTTACCGCAACACTTTTCATTTTTTCCTCCAATTAAAAAATTTGTGGAGTGTTTATGGTAGGGGGGATTTTGACCATAAACACTCCGGTGTTTGAGTGCCAAGGCGTTTCCGCCCTCTAAAAACTTTTCAAGGTTAATTTAAATGCAATTGGCGTGCCATTTAAGAAGAGTACGAAAGGATCAATTTTTTCAACTTTTTAGTAAAAAATCGAAGGGTTTTGTTGCAATTTATTCAATGAGGCGTTGCAATTTTTGCAACGCTATAAACTGAGTTTATAATCATTGTAAAATAATTATTACCTTAGTTCCTACATTTTTTTGAGAATCTATTTTTATTTTATAATTCATTAAGTCGCAATATCTTTTAACAACGGAAAGTCCCAATCCTAATCCCTCGAATTGTCTGGAATAACCTTTGTCTTCTTGATAAAACGGTGTGAAAATATTCTCAAGTTCTTCTTTTGTGATGCCTATTCCGGTGTCTTCCACAGAAATTATCTTTTTGCCGTATGCATTCGAGTAATATTTTAAGTTCACTTTGCCTTCATTTGTAAATTTATATGCATTATCCAAAAGATTAATAAGAATTTGAACCAAAACATATTTATCGCATTCTAATTTCTTTTCTTCATTCAGAATTTGAATATCGAAATGAATATTCTTCTCTTTGAAGAGTTTCACATATTCCTTTGTTGCTTCGTCAAAGATATCTTCTATATTACATTCTTTTTTCAATAGCTCGAAATTACCTGTTTCCAACATTGAATAATTCAGCAGGAGGTCAATCGTTTTTATCAATCGTTTTCCTGCATTTTGAATGCCTTCCCGGCTGAAAACTACCAGTTCGTTGGGATTATCCAATAAGTCTTCTACCAGCAGGTTGGCATAGTTAATTAAAACATTAACCGGAGTTCTTATTTCGTGGGAAATCATTGCCAAAAATTCCGACTTCAACTTATTAGCTTTCTCGGCTTCGAGTTTGGCTGATTCCAGATTTTTTATTAGTCTTTTTCTTTCCGTTATATCTTGACCAATACAAGCATAATTAATGATTATTCCATCCTTGTCAGTAATTGGTGTAATTATATCCCACTCCCAATATTTATTGCCATCCTTTTTTACTCTTTCAACTTCACCAAACCATATATCCCCGCCGGAAAGTATTTCGGAGACTTCATTGAAAAAACTTTCATCATGTGTGCCGGAGACAAGATTCTTTACATGCATTCCAATCATTTCATTGGATTCGTATCCCGACAATTCCGTACAAAATCTATTACAATAAATTATCTTTTTATCTAAATCTGTTATAATTATAGAAAGCGGTGATTCTTCAACTACACGTAAAAGAATTTTTAAAAAGTTTAAATTCTTATTTTTTTCCGTAACGTCGTGTAATTGTAAGAATATCAGAGTTTCTTTATCAAGCCTAATTTCTTTTGCAAATATTTCTACATCAATTTTTTTATTTGATCCGGTATTTAATGTTATTTCCACGTACTCCTTTGAGCCGGATAATAGCATTTTAATAATTTCATCACATTCATTCTTTGGAATGTTAAGTATTCTATGTACTTTTTGAGAGATAGCATCTTTAGGACTAGTTGAAAAATAGTTGCAAGCTGTTTCATTCAAGTCTGTAATGATATAAATATCCGCTTTTTTTCTTACAAGGAAAATTGAGTCCCGCGATGAATTGAACAACACTTTGAATTTGGTTTCACTTTTTCTTAATTCGTTTAGAAGAAATTCATTATCCTCAACCTCTTTCATCAAGTTTTCGCTCGACTGGATAAGTTCTTCATAATTGCTTTTCAGATTCTCCATTAACGCATTATCGTTTACCTCCACGTCGGACATCAAACTTAAGTCTGCATATTTTTTCTTGTATTCGTTTATTCTCAAGTATCTGTTTCTTTTGGCTAAAACGTTTTTAATGGATTCTATTAATTCTTCTTGTTTTACCGGAAAGTTGAGAAATGAATCAGCCCCAATTGAAATTGCTTTAATTTTTTCGTCGCTCTCTTTTAGTTTGGAAGTTACCAATATTACCGGGATGTTTCGCGTTAAGAATTCTTGCTTAAGTTCGTTTAATACTTTGAAACCGTCCATCCCGGGAAGAACTATATCGAGTAAAATCAGTGAAGGAAATTCTTTCCTGGCAATCTTCAACCCCTCTTTTCCGTCCTTTGCATAAAGTATTTCTTTCACTTCCGGCATGCCGGATTGAATATACCTTTTTAATATCTCGAAATTATCGCGATTATCGTCGATGATTAAAAACTTCATCTGAACTCCAAAATTTAGATCTTATATTTTATTACAATCCCGTTCTGGTAGTAATAAGAAAAATCGGAGCCGAAAATTTCGCTGCAGCACTTGTTTATAACATTGAATTCGGAAATAGTTTCCTCTGTTGAATTTGCGAAATTCAAATATTCCGAAGTTATCGAAAGTTCGAATTCGGGTGTGATTTTGTTGAATAGACTTATCTGCAGGCTAATCGGTTGAACTCTGTTTTTTATTATATTTACGTTTGTATATAAGTTAATTAAAAATAACACCACAAAAAATCGGGAATGTGTTAGTGCAACATCCTCGTTAATAACAGTGACGTTATTAATTGTATTAAAATATTTTTCTCTTATTAATTTTAGCGATATTGAGGAATGAGCCTCTATCAATTCTGATATTTCCCTGCCGGCAATACGAATTTGTTCATAAATATATGATGTGAGTATTTTGTTTTGAGGTTTTTCGTCATCCAAGTGAATTAAACGATCAACAATCCTCTCCTTTA
>CAZULK010000068.1:10596-13693 GCA_964621225.1 uncultured Melioribacteraceae bacterium
TATTTCCCAATATTGATTGGTTTTATATTCAAGTCGTCTAATTGTATTGCTAAATTCTTTATCCTGTTTCTTAAATCCGCTTAAATCTCTAACGTTAAATAATAGAGCTTTATATCCTTCAAAATCAATTAGTTGAACCCTTACTTCAACTTCGAAAGATGTGTTTCTTTTTCCCTTATGATTAGCTTCGAAAATGTGGAGATTTTTTGCCCCTTCCATTACAGCTACTAGAATTTTTTTTAATTCCGTTTCGCTTTCATAGGGGAATAAATCCATGATTGTTAAGCTTAAGAGTTCTTCGTTGGAATAACCAGTTGCAATTTTCGCTGCGTTGTTAGCTAAAATTATTCTAAAGTCCTTTATTGAAACAATAAATATTTCTTCAATCGACTCATCAAATATTTTCGCGAAGCTGGATAATCTTTTGTTTTTTGCAACAAGATCACTTATATCCATCAAGAATCCGACTAATTCTTTAACTTCGTTTCCTTCTTTTTTTACAAGAACGAAGCCCTTTATCCAAACCAGCCGTCCATCTTTATGTATCATTCTATATTCGAATTTATGATCCCTTCCCAGAACGCTTTCCTCCAAACAAAAATTGGAAGCTGCTTCTCTGTCTTCGGGAAATATTCTTTTTTTCCATGTATCGAACGAATCCCATGATTCGGGAGGGTAGCCCAATATTTTTTCGGATTGTTTACCAAAGTAAATAAATTTTTTAGTTGTGAAATCCATTCTCCAAGGAATCAAATTAACATTCTCGGATAAAAACATTAAATTCTTTTCGTTTTCCCTTAATTCCTCCATTATCTTTTTTTCTTCGGTTATATCTTCCATAAACACAATGATGTGCTTTCTACCCGGTTCAATTTCAAGTAAATTGATTTTAACTTTTACGAAAATTTGTTTCCGTTTGAATGTTAAATATTCGGCTTCGTCGGAATATTCGTTTTCGTTATTAAGAAAATGATGGATGGCATTCAAGAAGACATTGTAAGAACTTTCAGTGTAAAATTCTCTGTAATGATCATAAAAATCTTTTGATTTATCTACTTCAAATAATTCGAAAAATTTTCGATTGGCCCTTACCAATCTCATCAATTTTAACAAACGAATATCTTTTATGTTTGAACTACCGGGAAGGAGTTTGAAATCACTTAGATCTTTAATGCCTCCTCGTTTAAAAATTTTATCAATTCTACTTATATCGAACTCGGCAAGCGGAATAGGAGCATTTTCAAAAATCTTCTTATCCGAAATATTTGTAATATATATGTCGTTTGTTTTTGTTTTACTCATTGAAGCGATTAATTTTTTATCAAGATACATTAAGATTTAGAGATTGTCAATTTTTGTGGAATAATAAGTCTCACTTCGGCCCCGAAGTTTTCAAGAGAATTCAATTTTATGTCTATTTGCAATTCCTGTGCATAAGAATTAGCAATAAACAAACCTAAGCCCAATCCCTTGGAACTTCGATAATATTCGTTTTGGACTTGATTAAACAATTCAAATGAATTTAGAGTGAAGCCTTTGGGAAAACCCGGTCCTGTGTCGCTGATATTTATTTCGAAATGTGCTTCGTCATATTTCAAAAGCTTCACCTCAACAAAACCTTTTTCGGTAAACATTATTCCGTTCTCAATAAATTCTTTTATTATTTCTCCCAGAAGGTTTGCATCTGAAAAAATAATTGGCTCTTGAATATAGTTTGTGTAATTCAACTCTATCTGCTGATTTTTAGCCAAGGAAGAAAATTCCGCAACAATATTGCTCAAGCAGTCTGTATGTAAATTAAATTCGGATAAGGAAACTTCAACGCCATTCATTTTATATTCGGTAGATTTAATTAACTTTGATATTCTTCTCGTAACTTTATCTACCGAAAAGTGTACCATTTTTAAGAATTTACTTTCATTATTTTCTGAAAAAATATCAAGTTCAAGCAAATATTCGGAAGCGGAATAAGCCGAATAAAGAGGACTGATTATAGCATCGGATAATTTGATAATTAATTCATCTGTAAATTTTTTATCCTTTTGAATTTGTTCAATTGCGGTTTTCTTTTGAGCTATTTCTTTTTCCAATTGGGACTTTGCCTTTATGAGTTCACGATTCTTTTCTCTCGCATATTCTTCGAGTTTTTCCTTTTCAATAATTTGCTTATGCTCCCATTCTTTTTCTTTCGTTATATCTCTAATCAAACCATATTGATGTAATTCTCCGGTTTTGGCATCTTCCAAAATGATGGATGCATCCTGGACAAAAATAATTTTCTCATCTTTAAACAATTTATATTCTGCAATTTCAACTTGATTCGAGTTTGCGCTTGCCAAAAAATATTTTCTTTTACTTCTGTCTCTGGGGTCAACTATTTTCCACCAATCATTCACGTTCATTTCATCAATATTTTCATCCAGCAAGTGTTCCGTGTTGCCCATAAAACGGATAATCTCTGTATTCAGGTTGAAATCGTAGTATACCAATTTCATTTTTTGACTAACGGATGTATAAATAAAATCTTTTTCAGCAATTTTATCTATTTTGTTTTTTCTGCTTAAATAAACGGAGAAAATACAGAGCAAATTACCTAAAATAAAAAGAAAGAATATTGCGAGGTTGTTCAACGTGTGTTCTTTTAAAGACCAAAAAAGGTTTGCTCTATCTGTTGCCAACAGAATCGTCCATGTATCGGAAGGAAGAGAAATGCTGTTAAGATTAATCAATTGCATCCCGTCGGTAGATATTTCCGGAGTTTTACCGTTATAGAAAAATTCTTTTTGGCCTTTCAGTGAATTCAATTTCTCAATACTTGAGAAAATATTACTTACGTTTTTACCTATCCAATCTTTTTGTTCGCTAAATATTACAGTTCCCACCTCATTAAAAATTGTTACAAAAGTTTTTCTTCTTTGCTCCAAACCTTTTAGATGCCTCTGTGTAATGTCTGCAAAAGGAATAAGTATGGAAATACATCCGTTATATTTATTCTCCTTAAAAACCGGATAGGCAAGGACGATTGTTTCCAAGCCTTGTACGACAGATATAACATCACTAAGAGTGGGTTTATGAGTTTTTATAATTTCGGCATTAT
>CAZULK010000069.1:0-3564 GCA_964621225.1 uncultured Melioribacteraceae bacterium
TAAAAATAAAAAACCCCACACTTCCGTGTGAGGTTTTCATTTGTAGCGGGGACAGGACTTGAACCTGCAACCTTCGGGTTATGAGCCCGACGAGCTACCAATTGCTCCACCCCGCGATGTAAAATTTATTAGGTGGAATTTGCTGTTAACCAGCTACTCCCGACAAGTCGGGACTCCACCCCGCGATATAATCTTTAATCAAATTCTATAAGAACATTCAAAATTAGGATTCGAAATATATAGTCCTTACAACTATTTGTCAAATTATTTCATTTATTCCCTAAAAAATTTTTAATTTACAAGGATAATTTGGTAATTTATGATATGCTAAAAACTCTTCAAATTAAAAATTACGCGCTCATAGAAAACCTTTTCGTAGAATTCGGTAAAGGGTTGAATATTATTACCGGTGAAACCGGAGCGGGTAAATCTATAATAATCGGGGCAATGGGCTTGCTTTTGGGGGGGAGAGCTTCAACGGAAATAGTCCGTAAAGGTGAGCGGAAGGCTATCATTGAAGGCATATTCGACGTAAAGGGAAATAAAAAACTCAGAGCCATTCTAAACGATAACGATTTGGATGATTCAGATGAATTGATCCTTAGGCGTGAGATTTCAGTTAAAGGGAACAATAGAATTTTTGTAAACGATACTCCGGTCAATTTGACGCTTCTTAAAGAAATCGGATTTTTATTGGTTGACCTCCATGGGCAACATGAGCATCAATCCCTGCTTAGGCAGGAAACCCATATAGATATGCTGGATGAATTCGGTGATTACGGTGAGCTGATAAATGATTTCAAAAGGGATCACAGAGAATTAAGAAATGTCCTTTCCGAATTGCAAACTCTTCTTCAAAAAGAAGCATTGATAAAAGAGAAGAAAGAGTTATATGAATATCAAATAAAAGAGATTGATGCCGTTTCGCCGGAGGAAAACGAAGATGTTGCCATTAATGAAGAATTGAACATACTCGAAAATGCCGAAAGGATTTTAGAACTGGGAAATTCTCTTTATTCGGAAATTTACGAAGGTGAAGGTTCTGTTTCCGAACGACTCGGGATGATAATCTCTTCCCTATTTGAACTTCAGAGAATCGATAAGTCGTTTTCTTCGCAGGTTGATGATTTGGAAAATGCTCTAGCTACAATAAACGATGTTGCAGACTCAATCATTAAATATGTAAATAGAGTTGAACTCGATCCTCAAAAACTCGAGGAGTTGCGGGAAAGATTGGGTGCAATTAATCTGCTCAAGAAAAAATATGGCGGATCTCTGGATGCTGTATTAGAATATAGAAGAAAAATCGGTGAAGATTACGATTCTGCTTCTAACTTCGATGAAAAAATTGAAAAATTAGAGAAGAAAGCAAAAGAGTTAAGAATAAAGTTGGGTGCGACTGCTTCCAAACTTTCACAATTGAGAAAATCGACAGCGAAAAAACTTCAGAAAGAGATTATTGAAAGCTTGAAATTTCTGGGAATTAAAGACGGCAATTTCGTGGTTGATTTTCAGACTACAGAAACAGATAACGGTGATAATTTCGTTTTGGTCAATGATAAAAAATTTAGATCATTTACTAACGGAATAGACAGAGTGGAATTTTTTATCTCCACCAATTTAGGAGAGGAAGTTAAACCATTAATTAAAGTTGCTTCCGGAGGTGAAGTTTCCAGAATCATGCTAGCACTAAAATCGAGTTTGGCTAAAAACGACAAACTCCCCTTATTGATATTTGACGAAATAGATACCGGAGTAAGCGGACAAATTGCCAGCAAAGTTGGGAAGATGATGAAGGATTTAGCTGAATATCATCAAATTATCGCGATTACGCATTTACCACAAATAGCTGCTTTAAGCGACCATCACTATTCTGTTTATAAATCTCAATCCAACGGAAGAGTGATAAGCGGTATAAAGAAATTGAATAAAGAAGAGAAAATTAGAGAAATAGCTAAACTTATGAGCGGAGAAGAAATCACCGAAAATGCTCTAAAGTCCGCAAAAGAGCTTATACCTTCATAAAGAAAATAACTCAGATAGCTAATTGACATTACTATATTTATTTTTTATATAGAAACAGGATTTCATATATCTTTTTATATTCACTCAATAACAAGGGAGGTAACTATGAAGCTTCTAAAATCAGGCTTCTATATTTTTGTTGCAACTATAGTATTTTTTGCAACTGCGAGAACTAATGCTCAAACACTTGATGAAACATTGAGTAATTTGGGTCAACAGGCGGCTTCTTCTTATGTTCAACCAATTGTATCGGCTTTCGGGTCCAACTTGAATTCAGGTTGGTTTAATAGGGTTCCAAGTTCTTCTATACTGGGATTGGATATTGAACTTAAAATTGTCGGTAGTGGATCATTCTTTTCGAACGATTCGAAAACTTTCTCTGCTGATGGTACGTTCAGATTTACATCATCCCAAGTAGACCAAATTTTGTCGAACAGCGGAATTACATCATCGCACCCTGCATATACATCAATTAAAAATGAAATGCTCGGTACAGATTTTTCCGTGAACTTATCCGGTCCAACGGTAGTGGGTAGTAAATCGGAACATTTGGTTGTAACTTTCCCCGGTGCAACTATTCAGGGAGAAACAATCGGCGCATCAACAATTGACGTTAATGAAGTGACCGGAATTTTGGAAGATCTTCCGGCTTTACCAATGGGAGCTGTTCAGTTGGGAATTGGAACAGTTTACGGCACAAAGGCGTTTTTCAGAGGCTTCCCCTCAATGGAAGTTACAGATGTTGGAAAGGTAAGTTTCTTTGGTTTCGGCGCCATGCACAACCCCGCAGTCTGGTTCCCCAATCCTTTACCAATTGACATTGCCGTTGGGTTCTTTACCCAAACACTTAAGGTGGGCGATTTAATGGAAAGCAAAGCTACTCAGTTTGGTTTATTTGCAAGTAAGACTTTCGGAATCGGTGTATCTGTAACTCCTTACTTGGGATTAACCAGCGAAAGTTCTACCACAACATTAAAGTATGATTATACTTTCGATAGTCCGGCAGGACCACAAACATCACATCTTCAGTTTGATCTTGAAGGAGAAAACACTACCGGTGTAACGGTTGGTGCGGCTTTTAATTTGATTTTCCTTAATATCGCAGCAGATTATAAAATTGCGAATACTAACACCGCAACACTTGCATTAACTTTCGGATTTTAATTATTAGCCCGGTTAAGCCGGGCTTTTTTTTACCATTCATTTTATTCTTATCTTTGCACAAATAAAAACAATTCAAAAATTGAAAGAGTTATCCGTATATATACATATCCCCTTCTGCGATCATAAATGCATCTATTGCGATTTTTATTCTATTATTCATGACGATAAAAGAAAAGAATTCTTATCCGCTTTATCCCGGGAAATAGATTTTTATGCTTCACAGTTGAGTTCAAATTATAATGTACGCACTATTTTCTTTGGAGGAGGAACGCCTTCGCTCCTCTCCCCTTCTGAGATTGAGAATATTATTAGTCAACTGGAAAATAAAATCGGTTTTTGCAACGAATTGGAAGTTACTCTGGAGACAAATCCCGG
>CAZULK010000069.1:3664-13517 GCA_964621225.1 uncultured Melioribacteraceae bacterium
AAAATAAAATCGGTTTTTGCAACGAATTGGAAGTTACTCTGGAGACAAATCCCGGGACAGTATCGAAAGATAAATTGAAGGGTTTTCTCGGAGCGGGAATAAACAGATTAAGTTTGGGAGTGCAATCTTTTGATGATTCGGAATTAAAATTTTTGACTCGAATACATAATTCCGAAGAAGCTAAGCTAACCGTGTACGATGCAAGAGATGCAGGCTTTAAAAACATAAGCATCGATCTGATTTTTAATCTTCCTGGGCAATCGAAAGATAAATGGATTACGAACTTAGCTAATGCGGTTGAATTGCCTATCGATCATATTTCAGCGTATTCACTTATTCTTGAACGGGGAACTATTTTAAATAAAATGGTAATTGACGGCAAAGTAAAGATAAGCGATGCCGACTTCGATGCGGAGTTGTACGAAACAACGATTGATTTTTTAACCAATGCCGGATTTCAACAATACGAAGTTTCCAATTTTGCAAAACCGGGAAAGGAGTGCATACATAATTTAGCTTACTGGAGTTATAAAGATTATCTGGGCATTGGTCCTTCTGCCCATTCGTTCATAGGCTCCAAAAGGTGGTGGAATTTTTCTCCGCTAAATTATTATTTAAGAGCCATAGACGACGAGGGTTCAGCTAAACGTGGAGAAGAAACTTTATCCAAGTTGGAAAAACTGGAAGAATATGTTATGCTTACATTGCGCAGCACAGGATTAAATCTGGAAGAAGTGAATAAATTATTCGGTAATTCGTGGTTTAATTCAAATAAAACTCTTATCGATCAATTATTAAGCGATGGATATATCATTCAAAAAGATAATTTAATTAAATTTACACCCAAGGGATATTCCTTGTGTGACGAAATTTTGTTAAAATTCAACTATAACCTGGAATAGAATTATGAAATTAAAATTACATTGGCAAATTTTGATTGCCCTTATTTTAGGGATACTATTCGGAATATTTTTACCCGGAAAGGTCGAATATGTTAGTTGGATGGGTAAATTATTTTTGAACGGACTTAAAATGGTGATAGTTCCTCTCATTCTAAGTTCGATAGCTTCCGGAGTGGCAAACATTGGAGGAGCGAAAGATTTCGGACGCTTGGGAGCGAAAACACTCGGTTATTATGTTCTGACAAGTTTATTAGCAATTCTAACGGGGATGATTCTGGTAAACATAATTAAACCGGGAGTTGGAATTGACCTTGGATTTGCCGAAGAAGTAAAAGGCTTAGCCTCGGCAAAAAATTCTTTTGGCGATACTTTGTTCAATATAATTCCGAGTAATATTTTCCATGCTTTCTCAACAGGCAATATGTTGGGAATTATATTTTTTGCTATGGTGTTCGGATACTTTATTACAAAAGTTGAAAGTAAATATTCCACACTCCTCTCCGATTTCATTAACGGCCTTTTTGAAGTGATGATGAAGATAACCATGTTCATCATCAGATTTGCCCCATTAGGAATATTTGGAATTGTTGCCGGTGTTGTTGCAAAACAAGTGGAAAAAGGAACACTTCACGAAGTTGGGCAAAGCTTGGGGCTTTATATGCTCACTGTCGTTCTTGCACTTATGTTCCATGCAGTAATAACTCTCCCTAGTTTATTAAAATTTGTGGCAAAGGTAAACCCAATAAAACATGCAAAGGCAATGCTTACTGCATTGTTAACAGCTTTCTCTACTGCTTCATCTTCGGCTACATTGCCACTCTCTATGGAGGCAGTCGAACACAATAGTGGCGTTTCAAATAAGGTTACCAGTTTTGTTCTTCCCTTGGGAGCAACAGTGAATATGGACGGAACCGCACTTTACGAATTGGTTGCGGCAATCTTTATTGCACAAGCATACGGATTGGACATTCCATTGTTTCAACAATTTATAATGGTAGTTGCCGCCCTCCTTGCTTCCATTGGAGCTGCGGGAATCCCGATGGCCGGACTTGTGATGATAACCGTGGTATTATCGGTTATTGGATTGCCGTTGGAAGGAGTTGGATTGATATTAGCCGTTGATCAAATTTTAGATATGATGAGAACAACGGTGAATGTTTGGAGTGATTCCAGTTGTGCCGTTATTGTTGCCAAATCCGAAGGGGAAACTTTAAAAGTAGAATAACATCGGAGTACTTATGAAAAAAATAAATGATAAAATTTGCATTATAGGTTGTGGTAATATTGGGGCATCAATAGCCAAGGGGATATTGGAGAAGAAGCTTGTAAATCCCTCTTCACTGTTCTTAACCCGCAGAAATGTTGAGAATCTGAAAGACTTTAAGAAACTTGGATGCAAAGTAAGCAACAATAATGTTGAGGCTGTAAAAAATTCGAAAATAGTTATATTGGCTGTAACTCCTCAAAAGCTCCAAGATATTCTGGCGGAAATAAAAGATTCGCTCGATGCTAAAAAACATATACTCCTTTCTGTAGTAACGGGAGTGGATATCAAAACTATCAAGAGTAATGTTGGAAATATTCAAACTGCAAGAGTGATGCCGAATACGGCAATAGCCATTGGGGAATCTATGACTTGCATTTCTGCAGATAAGAAAGATAAAACTGCTCTCTCGAAAGCCGTGGCAATTTTTGATGCGGTAGGAAAGACAGCTGTTATTAACGAAGATTTGATGGTTCCCGCAACTGCTTTGGTTGCATGTGGTGTTGCATTTTTCCTGAGAGCAATCAGAGCTGCCGGACAGGGCGGAACTCAAATAGGTTTTCATGCCGAAGATGCTATATTAATGGCAGCCCAAACTGCCAAGGGGGCTGCTTCTTTATTGGTGGATAAAGGCTTGCATCCAGAAAGAGAAATAGATAAAGTTACAACACCCATGGGTTTGACGATTTCCGGTTTAAACCAAATGGAACATAACGGATTCAGTTCCGCAATGATAAAGGGAATTGTAACTGCAGCCGAACATGCAAAAACAATTTTCAAAGAGGATTAATCAAGCTTGAACAAACAAATTCTCCGTCTTGCTATTCCGAATATTTTGAGCAATTTATCCATACCTCTGCTCAGTTCGGTGGATACTGCAGTTGTCGGTCATCTTAAGGAAGTTTATTATCTCGGCGCAATTGCCATCGGATCGATGATATTTAACTTTGTTTATTGGGGATTTGGTTTCCTTAGAATGGGAACTACCGGAATGACCGCTCAAGCATATGGGCAAAAAAGTAACAAGGGAACATCTTTAATTCTTTTCAGAGCATTAAGTGTAGCGGGAATAGGAGCTCTTCTTCTCATTATATTCCAAATACCAATCGAACTTATCAGCTTTTATTTGGTAGATGCAAGTTCGAATGTTGAAAAATTTGCAAGGTCTTATTTCGAAATAAGGATTTGGGCTGCACCGGCAACATTAAGCCTTTATGCTATCCAAGGTTGGTTGTTGGGCATGCAGAATGCCAAACATCCGCTCTATATAATGCTTTTAACAAATATATTGAATATAATATTCAACCTTCTTTTTGTTTATCAATTCGATATGAAATCCGACGGTGTAGCCTTGGGTACTGTTATCGCTCAATACTGCGGAATTGTCTACTCAATTTTTATTTTGAATAAACACTACAAAGATTTCATAATCAAAGTTTCGTTGAAGGAACTGTTGCATTTGGAATCGCTTAAAAAATTCTTCTCTGTAAATTTCGATATTTTTGTTCGAACGCTTACTCTTATCTTTTCATTCAGCTACTTTACGGTTGTCTCTGCGGAATTCGGTGATGTTATGCTCGCGGCAAATACGGTTCTCCTCCAATTATGGACAATTCTTGCATACGGAATTGACGGTTTTGCCTTTGCCGCAGAATCGCTGGTTGGAAAGTATATAGGAGCAAATGACAAAAAAGGTTTAAGCCGATCGATTAAATATTCTTTTTCGTGGGGATTGGGGATAGGGATAATTATTTCATTGGTTTATTGGTTATTTGAAGGTGATATTTTAAAAACATTTACGAACAATAATGAAGTAATATTAACGGCCGGGCTTTATTATTCGTGGACAATCTTTGCGCCTATAATAAATGGCGTAGCATTTATTTGGGACGGTGTATTCATTGGCGCAACGGCAACCAAGGCTATGCGTAATTCAATGCTTGTTGCAACCCTCTTGATTTTCCTTCCTTTCTTTCATTTAACAAAACCTTTCTTGGGGAATCATGCAATTTGGTTTGCTCTTTTTTCTTTTATGATTGCAAGAGGAATATCCCTTACTTTTCTCGCTCCAAAATATATTTTGAAAAAATGAGAATATTTTTTGCATTGTTTTTGGAAATTATTTTTTGTAGTTTCAAATAAACTAATTCGATATCAATTGAATTATTTATATAGAGGTTGTCATGAAGTCATTAATACGAGGGATGATTTTAATTGGTTTTTTCTTTTCGATAAAAACCTTTGCACAATATCCAACCTACGATTCACTTTACGTTACGGTCAACGTTGATACCGTCTTTTTCCATCACGACAGCACATTGAGAAATTGCGCAAGCAAGTATTTGTTAACTTATTCCGTAAAGCTGGACACAATAACAATTTTTGAAAAAGATACTTCCAATGATTTTGCATTTTGCAATTGTTACTTCAATTTTGATTTGGCTGTAGCGCAATTGCCCAACGGCAATCATACTGCATTGTTCTACGGGGAAGATAGATATCACGATACAGTTTATTACGGAAGTGTGAATTTCACTCTTAACTTATCGCCCCAAGGGCAGCCGGATGGAGTTGAAGTTTCCCAATCTCAGAGCGAATGTTTTCATATAACTACAGATGTTGAACAAAACGAAGTGCCGGATAAATTCGAATTATCCAATGCATATCCCAATCCGTTTAATCCTTCTACGAGGATAAAGTTTTCTGTGGGTAAAACTTCATTTGTAAAAATAAACGTATATTCGGTTGCCGGAGAGTTAGTTGACGAACTTTTATCAAGGGAATTACCACCGGGCAAATATAACATCGATTGGAATGCAGCAAGATTTTCAAGCGGAATTTATTTTGTATCTATGACCGCTGGAAAATATAAATTCGCACAAAAAATAATTTTAATGAAGTAGAATCGAAAAAGCATCCGTTGCTATCTAAAGTCTTCTGAATTTGCTGAATTGAATGTGCTCCCCAACAGTCATGTGATGTGGTTTGATCATGTTGAATCCGAACCATAATTTCAAGTTTGTATTTTGAATAATTCACATCAATATAACACCAATAATTTTTTACACTTTTTTTTCTCAGAATTCAATTCATATATTTAGACCTCAAAAATGAAATAATTATTTAAGAGTGATTAAATGACCATTAGTGAAAAACAAGCCGAATTAGTTGAACAATTTAAAGACTTGAATGATTGGGAGGATAGATATTCTCTTATAATAAAATTCGGAAGAGAATTGCCGGAATTACCCGAGGAAGAAAAGAACGAGAAGAATAAACTCGACGGATGTCAATCCCAGGTTTGGATAAAACCGGAATTCAAAGACGGCAAGCTTTTAATCCATGCCGATAGCGATGCCATGATAGTAAAGGGTTTGATTGCTATGTTAATTAAAGTTTATTCGGGTCACACTCCGGATGAAATACTCACATCACCTCCAGAATTTTTGAAAGAGATCGGTGTGGACACTCACCTTTCCCCTACTCGTAAAAACGGTTTATCGGCAATGTTGAAACAAATTCAGATGTATGCCATAGCTTATAAAGCATTAGCGGCTAAGCAGGGTAATTAAAATGCTTTGTCTCAAGAATGAATCAAATTCCGGATGGATAGAAGCCGCTTTGAATAATCTTGATTCGGTAATTATTGATCATGCCCACTGTGAAAAGAAAGCCGCTCAAACAGGCATGAACTTAATCAACGCATATCCAGATAAAACTGAATTGACACTTGCAATGGCAGATTTGGTGGAAGAAGAAATTGATCATTTCCGTCAAGTTGTTAAAATACTTGAGCGAAGAAATGTTAAACTAACCAAAGATACAGGCGACGATTACGCAAAAGAACTTTTCAAACAACTGCGTAAGCAAAAACCGGTTCGACTTATGGATCACCTTCTTGTTGCGGGTATTATTGAAGCAAGAAGTTGCGAACGGTTGAAAATATTAGCCGATAATATTGAAGACCCGGGACTGAAAGATTTTTATGAAGATTTATTTAAATCCGAAGCCGGTCACTATGTTACATTTGTTAAACTCGCAAAACTTTATTTCCCAGAAAAGGATGTTGATATACGGCTGGATGAGTTAACTAATATTGAAGCAGAGATAATTTCTTCCCTTTCCAATAAACCGCTTATGCACGGATGAAAGATTTAGAACACATTAACTGCAATTATTGCGGATCGGATGATTATACCGTGAGATACATAGTTGACGGATATAACTATGTTCAGTGCAACAATTGCTCTTTGGTTTATGTTAATCCCAGAATTAAATCCGATGCAATTCTTAATCAATACGACGACGATTATTTTAAGGGAAGCGGGTTCGATAAGAGCATTGATTACGAAACGGAATACTTATCGAATTTATCGATTAAAGATTTAAATGATTGGGATATTACAGTAATTAAAAGTTTGATTAAGTTCTCCGGGGATAAATCTTATAAATTGCTCGATGCCGGTTGCGGGATGGGTTTATTTCTTACGAAGGCAAAGAAAGCGGGTTTCGATGTAGAAGGATTGGAATTCAGTAAATATGCTGCCGAGTTTGTTGAATCGAAAGGATTGAAGGTTCAAAACACAACTATCGACGATGCAATATTACCACAAGAAAATTACGACGTAATTGTAATGAAAGAAGTAATAGAGCATCTTCCGGATCCGAAAAAATCACTCGCAAAAATTTACGGAGCTTTAAAACCGGGAGGGCTATTATTCATGACTACTGGAAATTATGATTGCCCCGAAAGGAAAGTTAGAGGCAAAGATTGGTTCTACTTTATGCCAACAGGTCACCTTTACATTTTTTCGAACAAAACTATGAAGGCTTACTTGCAATCTGCAGGCTTCGGTAAAATCAACGTTACAAACCAAGGAGATCTTCTACATCAAATGATGTTGGATAAAAAAATATTTTCCGTGGATGAACCGGTTCCCCGCAAATTACTTAATAGAATCATCTTTAAATCAGTTCGCGCTTTAAACCATTTCATAAGCAGCGGAATGAGAATTTACGCTTTCAAATAATCATTCCTTATTGTTCTTGATAGCCACATATATTAAACTTAACCAACCTGCAATGAAAAATATTCCTCCTATTGGAGTAAACCAAATAATAAAGCTTTTCCCGACAAATGCAAAAAGATATAACGAGACCGAGAAAAGGACTATACCTGTAAAGAATAAATAAAAAGGAAGATCATATTCTTTTTTATCCATTAGAGCAAAGATGAGCAGAACTACCGAATAAATAAGATGATACTTTGCTCCCGTCTTAAAAATTTGAAGCATATGTGCGGATAATACATCACTTAGGGAATGTCCGCTTAATGCATTAAAAGATTGTCCCAGAGCGCCTACAATAGCGACCAATATTATCTTAGCTTTTTTCGACATAAATTTCTCCATTTCGTTTCTTTAAAAATAAAAAAAGGAAAGCAAACTTATGTCCGTGAATTAGCTTAAGATATTTTATATATTTGTGCAGGAAATTAGGAGGATAAAATGGCAATCCAATCGATTAACCCGGCAAATGGAAAAATTTTAAAAGAATTTACCCCTCTTACGGATGAAGAGGTAAAAGGAATAATTAATATCTGCAACGATGCTTTCCAAGAATGGCGTGTAGTAGATTTCGAACAGAGAAAAAAACTAATGCTAAATGCCGCTTCAATTTTAAAAGAGAAAAAAGTCGAGCTAGGCAAACTAATGGCTTTGGAAATGGGTAAACCGATAACACAAGGTATTGCAGAAGCCGAAAAGTGTGCTTGGGTATGCGAGTATTATGCTGAAAATGCAGAGCAAATATTGGCAAAGGAATTCATCAAAACCGATGCGGGCGAAAGTTTTGTTCAGTTTGACCCTTTGGGAATTGTACTTGCCGTTATGCCATGGAACTTTCCTTTCTGGCAAGTATTCAGATTTGCTGCTCCCGCTTTGATGGCAGGCAACGTGGGAATTTTGAAACATGCTTCCAACGTTCCGCAATGTGCGGAAGCAATCGAAAATATATTTAAAGAAGCAGGTTTCCCCGAAAATGTTTTCAGAAATCTTTTAATCAACTCTTCGCAAGTTGAAGCTGTACTCAATAATAAATTTGTTAAAGCTGCAACGTTAACCGGAAGTGAATTTGCAGGAATGAAAGTAGCCGAAGCCAGCGGAAGGAACTTGAAAAAAACAGTGATGGAGTTGGGCGGAAGCGATCCTTTCATAGTATTTGCAGATGCAGAATTGGAGGAATGCACTTCCGTTGCGGTAACCGCAAGAATGATAAACAATGGTCAAAGTTGTATTGCAGCAAAAAGATTCGTGGTTGTAGAAGAAATTTACGATGAATTTTTGGAATCCTTCGAAACTAAAATGAGAGAGATCCGGATCGGAGATCCTTTGGAAGAAGTAACTCAATTGGGTCCGCTGGCAAGGGAAGATTTGTTACTTGATTTGGATAGACAAATAAAAGAATCCGTTGGCAAAGGGGCAAAAATTGTACTGGGCGGAGAAAGATACGGAAACGAAGGTTATTATTATCTACCTACAATTTTAACTGAAGTTGTGCCCGGCATGCCGGCATATGAAGAAGAATTATTCGGACCAGCTGCTTCTGTCATCAAAGTTAAGGACGAAGCAGAAGCAATTAAAGTGGCTAACGATACAAATTACGGTTTGGGTGCTTCGTTGTGGACGAAGGATATAGAAAAAGCAAAAGAATTATCCCACTTTATCGAAGCCGGGAGCGTATTCATAAACGGTTTGGTTAAATCCGATCCACGTTTACCTTTCGGCGGAATAAAATTATCGGGCTACGGACGAGAACTCTCGCATTACGGAATTAAAGAATTCGTTAACATAAAAACTGTGTGGATAAAATAATCCGCATGAAAGGGTAATATTATTTGAAAAAAGTAAATAGATGTGAATGGTGCGGCAACGAACAGATATATATTGATTATCATGATAAGGAATGGGGCGTACCTGTACACGACGATATAAAATTGTTTGAAATGCTCTGCTTGGAAGGACAACAGGCCGGACTTAGTTGGCTTACGGTTCTGAAAAAAAGAGATAATTACAGAAAGAATTTTTATGATTTCGATCCAGAAAAAATAGTACGCTACTTACCGCGTAAATTTGAAAAACTGTTACAAGATCCGGGAATAATTCGAAACAGATTAAAAATTGAATCGATTTTGAAGAATGCAAAAGCTTTCATCAGTGTGCAAAAAGAGTTCGGAAGTTTTGATAATTTTATTTGGTCTTTTGTTAACTTTAAACCGATAATAAATAAATTTGAATCTCTTTCTCAATTACCCGCACAAACAGAGCTTTCGGATAAAATTTCCAAAGACTTGAAAAAGAGGGGATTCACTTTTGTTGGCTCCACAATTGTGTATGCATATATGCAGGCAATCGGGATGGTGAACGACCATACAATGAATTGCTTTAGGCATAAAGAATTACTTTAACAAATAAGAGAAAATTATTTCAAAAGATTTTTCGGTAAACTTAATTCTAGTTAAAAGTCTGCTACAAACTTAAAAATGGTTCTGGGCAAATTAATTTAGAAGGAATTGTATACATCTTCACATGGCATTTATTTTCACTCATCTACCTAAATAGTAAATGTAAGCAAATTCCCACTCAAAGTTGAATTATATTTTCTTAATGAACCTGTGGCAGGCCCTTTA
>CAZULK010000070.1:0-13274 GCA_964621225.1 uncultured Melioribacteraceae bacterium
CTTGTAAAAAAAGACGGCGGTTATATCATTTTTGAATGCGACAAAGGGCTTCATCCCTTGTTAAAGAACGCATCATATATCGATGAATTGGTGGAACGCCAATCAATTGAGAAAAGAACCGATATCGAATATGATTACGATATTCCCCTGCTTAGTTTGGCCAAAATTTACAATACAGATTTAAATAATATTCCTCTGGAAATTCCTTATGTTCAAGCAGACAAAGAAAAAATAGACTATTGGAAACAATACATCGGAGATGAAGGCTTTAAAGTTGGATTGGTTTGGGGTGGATCTCCGGTACATCAAAATGACAAGAACAGATCTATAAAATTAGCACAACTCTCTTTTCTTTTTGGAATTCCAAATGTGAAATTCTATAGTTTGCAAAAAGGTATTCCACAAATCCAGTTGAGCGATTATAAATTGATGGTTACTGATCTGGATGAAATCGGAATAAAATCGTGGGCAGATACAGCAGCCATTATTGAAAATCTTGATCTCGTTCTAACAGTTGATACTTCAGTTTGCCATTTAGCCGGAGCAATGGGAAAAGATGTATGGGTTATGCTCCCGTATAATTCCGATTGGCGTTGGCTACTAAAGAGAGAAGATTCACCTTGGTATCCTTCAATGAAGTTATATCGTCAACATAAATTGGGCGATTGGTCAAAAGTATTTGAAAGAATTGAAAAAGATTTGAAAAATGCCGCTACCGGGGAGAATGAACCCGAGGAAGCGGAATACATCGAAATTAAAAATGAAGAAACCTTGAATTCGGATCCGGTTGATTCAAATTCAGGAGAAGAAAAATATGAATTGGAAATACCCGAATCCTTGAATGAGGACATTTCCCTTTCAGTTGCCCAACAAATATTCGGAAATTTGCAAATTGAAAAAGCTTCCAATGCAATTATTTGGGGTGGATTCGAAAACAGAATGATAGAAGAAATGGCTAAGTTTTCCGAAAATGTAACGGTTTTCGCAGCAACCGGAAGTGAAAAAGATTATTATTCGGGAAATTCCTCACTATCTGAAGATTATGCTTCACTTCCGCAGGCTGATATAATTTGGAGCCGTTACCATCTGAATCAAGTACAGAATCCAAACGAAGAATTATCCAAAATTGTAGCAAAACTCTCTACAAACGGATTGGCATACTTGGAAATTCCGGCAGAAAACACCCTACTCCACCATGAGAGTAGTAAAGGTAATTATTCCGTTTTTGGCCAAAAAATGTGGAATTCGCTCATTGAGAGAAATAATCTTGAAATAATTGCACAAGATACAATCGAGATTGATTTGGAAGACGGAAGAAAGGATAAAAACTATTATTTCCTGGTAAAACCGAAAGGCAAAACTACAAAAACTCCGGAAAAAGAAGTCCAAAATGATCTGCCGACATTAACTCTCTCCCTCCCTAAAGGAGAAAACTTCGGTTGGGGCGTTTGCAGTAAATATATTCGTAAAGAATTGGATGGGAAAATAAAAGTAATAAATACGCCGGGAAATATTAAAGAATACAAAAAAGTTGATGGTAAGGTTTTTCATGCCCTGCAAAATCATAATTTCGAACCAATGGAAAAGATTTGGGGAGACGAAAATTACGGCTATACATTTTTTGAATTCGAATTAAATCAAAACTCTGTGGAAAATGCAAAAAAATTCGATAAGGTATTTGGCGGTTCCACTTGGAACGAAGAAAAAATGAATGAGAAAGGAATAAAAAATACAGGTGTTCTCATTCAAGGTATTGACCCTGAAAGGTTTTATCCGGGTGAAAAAGAGAAGAACAATGAATTATTTATCATTTTCTCGGGTGGAAAATTTGAATTAAGAAAAGGTCAGGATATAGTATTAAAAGCCTTCAAAATACTACATAAAAAATATCCGGATATGATCTTAATGAATGCTTGGTACAATTTATGGCCGCACACAATGGAAACGATGAAAATTTCGCCACATATAAAATATAATATGGAAGGCGAAACGTGGAAAAACAAGATGATATCTCTACTCCAAGCCAATGAAATAGACGGAGACAGAGTTTTCACATTACCTGTTGTTCCAAATGAAAAATTAAGAGACGTTTATTTAAACACTGACATCGGATTATTTCCCAACAGATGCGAAGGCGGTACCAATCTGGTACTTATGGAATATATGGCTTGCGGTAAACCTGTGGTTGCTTCCTATAACACAGGTCATAAAGATATATTAACAAAAGAAAATTCACTTTTACTGGAGAAGATGTCACCCCTGGAATTAAAAGACGAGTCCGGGAATGTGATTGCAAATTGGTTTGAACCTGACCTCGATGAGGTTATTGCACAAATTGAATGGGCTTATCATAATAGGGATAAAATTAAATCCTTAGGCGAAACTGCCGGTAAGGACATGAAAAACTTTACATGGCAAAAGACCGCCGAGAACTTGATAAGTTCACTATATTGAAATATTGGCTAATATTATTCACTGGAATTTATTATGAGGCTCATTATACCTCAATTATAGCATTTTTTGAGCTATTTCCTATTTGGCACGGTAATGGAAATAGTAATACGAAACATGAAAGAAAAATTAAACATATGGCTTGCTTACGTTTCTTATCCTGCTACAACAGCAGTATACTTTGAACGAGCTTTACGAAAAGATCATAATGTCTTAACAATTGGTCCGACTTTACCGGATGAATTGGTTGAAGGTTGGGATCTGAAAGGGTTGAAAGATAAAATTAAACCGCATGATGTTCAGTGTGGTTACGAACCTGATATGTTTCAATTGAAACAGCAATTCCCTCAACTCCCCCAACCCGATCTATTTCTTTGGGTTGAATCCGTTTACGGTTACTTCCCGAAAAACATCAATAACTTGAATTGTCCAACGGCATGCTATTTAATCGATTCCCATATGAATTTGCAACATCATCTTCAATGGGCTAAAGATTACGATTATGTATTTATCGCTCAAAAAGAATATTTGCCTATTTTTAAAGAACACGTACATAACAATATATTCTGGTTGCCGTTGGGAGCAGATCCGGATATTCATTCAAAACATAATGTAGAAAAAGAATTTGACGTTGGATTTGTAGGATCAATTACCTCTGAAGTTCACAAACGTCGGGCTGAATTATTAAACAAAATTTCCTCCGTTGCAAAAGTTGAATACAAAAGGTGTTTCCTGGAGGAAATGGCGGAACATTTCTCAAAGTCCAAAATTATCTTTAACAACGCAATCAAAAACGATTTGAATATGAGAGTTTTTGAGGGAATGTCCATTGGCAGTTTGCTTTTAACTGACGAAACTCATGGCAGCGGACAACTGGAAATGTTCAAAGACGGTGAAGATTACGTTCTATATAATGATGAAAACATAGTTGAGAAAGTAAAATATTACTTAGAGCACGATGAAGAACGTGAAAAGATTGCTAAGGCAGGTAGAGAAAGAATTCTCCGTGCACATACTTATAAACATAGAACCGATGAACTTATAAAAGTTATTACCGGAGAAAAGTCGGACACCAATTCACCGGAAGACTGGAGAAAACTATCCGAATCCCCTTCAACAACTACAGTTGAAAAGAATGAAATTAAAGTAAATTCATCCAAGCCTGAAAGAAGTTTCATAATACCCGTTCTTGACTATGCCCCGTTTTCTGAGTTCAATATCAAAACATTGTTGAATGATTTGGAAGATGTAGACGGCGAAGTAATTGTAGTTTTCAATTCAATGGATGTATTTAATGAAATGAAAGATCATCCAAGAATTGATCAGTTTGCTGCGATAAAGAAAAATGTAGGGGTTTCCCGTGCTTGGAATATCGGTTTAAATATTGCACGGGCAAAAACAAGTTTTATTCTAAATTCCGATCTCCACATTGAGCCTAGAACAATATACGATTTGGAAGAAGCATTGGAAAAACTTCCGATGGCAGCAATAGTCGGTCCGCAAGGGAGTTACATCGATTTCGAAAAGATGGAATTATTAAAATATTTTGAACCGGGAAAGTTTGATAAACCGGTAAAGGTAGATGAAATTTCAGGCTTCCTATTTGCTGTAAAAACCGAGCTCTTCAATTCTTCTGTAATTCATTTTGATAATACATACACTCCGTGTTATTCGGAAGAATGGGATATAGCGCTGCAATGCAAAATGGCAGGATTAAATTTATATGCCGTCCCAACCGACGGATATACGCATCATTGGGGTGGAACAGTAGGCACGCTAGATAGAGAAATTGAATATTATGACGAAAAAGAAACAGCACAAAATTTATTGATTAAGCATAGAGAAATCTTTTTGAAAAAATGGAAAGCGCTTGAATCATTCAGTGAAAATAAAAATTTATTAGTCAGTTATTGGGCTGAAGAAAAACTTTCGCAAGCCCAAGAAGTTATGAATGAGCAACCCGAACTCGCAATTGGGATTTTAAGCGAAGTAATCGGCCGATTCCCCAATTATGTGGACGCACTTGAAATAAGCGCAAAATTATTAGTAAAAATCGGGAAATACGAAGAAGCTATGAAGTATTTAGCTCATCTGGAAAATATTGCTCCGGATCATAAGATAGATATACAAAATTTTTCGAATATAGGATTAATTAAACAACAGGTTATATAACATTACAAGGAGGTAATTATGTCATCCGCATTCAGGATCAACACAAACATAGGAGCATTAAAAGCGTATAATGCTCTTAAGACCGTAACAGACAAAGCTTCGAAAGCACAATTGAAGCTTGCAACTCAGAGAAGGATCAACTCGGTTGCCGACGATACATCGGGATTTGCAGTTGGAAAATCTCTAGACCAGAAAATACAATTAATGAAAGCTGCGCAGAATAATATCGGTTCAGCAAAGGACATGCTCTCGACGGCAGAAACTCAGTTGGTGAGCGTTAAGGATTTGGTAACTGCAATTCGTTCTAAAGTTGCCGATGCTACAAATGCTGCTGCTGATTCAAAAAACATTTCCAACGATATTAAATCTTTGGCAAAGGAATTGGCAAATATCTTTAGCACCACTAAATTTAACGATACTAAATTATTGGTTTCCTCATCTGCAATGAGCAGCGGAACTACATTTAGTTTCCAAACCGGTGCCGAAGCTACAGATAAATTGGATGTTAACTATATGACATCTTCTTCAGGTACATTATCCGGAACTTTCACAGTTACTAATTCAGAGTTCACTTTGAGTGGTATTAGTCAAGCCGTTAGTGATGCGATCACTCAATTGGTTAACGTAGGCACAACATCAGCCGCTATCGGAAGTTTAAGTGCTTATTTAACTACATTCGAAAACGCTGTGGACGGATCGTTATCCAAGATCGGTAACTATGTACAACGACTCGATGTAAAAGATAATTTCTTAACATCAGCAATTGCAAACTCACAATCCAGTTACAGTAGATTATTCGACGCCGACATGGCATTAGAACAATTAAATGCAACCAAAGGACAGATCTCCGGTCAGGTTGCCACTTCGATGCTTGCACAAGCTAACCTTGCACCTCAATCTATTTTGAGCTTGTTTGGTTAAGAGGTATCTATACCTTCCCTTTAAAAGTCCGGCTCCAAAAGAGACCGGACTTTTTTTATATAGTGAAACTTTTTTTTGGTCAAAGTATAAACTTTAAACACATACCTCCGATTATTATGATAGAAAACTTAATTAACTGGTCGAACAAGGAAGTTCGACTGAACTAAAAACAAAACAAGGAGGTACAAAATGTCCTTTAGAATCAACACAAATATCGGCGCCATAAAGGCGTACAATGCTTTGAAAGCAGTTAACGATAAAGCTGCGAAAGCACAATTAAAACTCGCTACACAGAAAAGAATCAACTCTGTTGGCGATGATACATCAGGTTTTGCTGTAGGTAAATCACTTGATCAAAAGATCAAATTGATGCAATCTGCACAAAACAATGTTGGTTCGGCAAAAGACATGCTTTCCACAGCCGAAACGCAGTTGATATCAGTAAAAGATCTGGTAACACAAATTCGTTCCAAAATTGCCGATTCTTCCAACCCTGCATCCGATAACTCAAAAGTTGCCGGAGACATTGCAGCATTGGCAAAAGAAATGGCAAACATTTTCTCAACAACTAAATTCAACGATACTAAATTATTGGTATCTTCTAGCGCGATGAGCAGTGGAACTACATTTAGCTTCCAAACTGGCGCCGATGCTAGTGACAAGTTGGATGTAAACTACATGACTTCATCCAGCGGAACACTCAGCGGTACTTTCACCGTAACTAATGCAAGTTTCACCCTTTCCGGTGTAAGTCAAGGTGTTAGTGATGCTATAACTCAACTGGCTAATGTTGGAACTACTTCTGCAGCTATCGGAAGCTTGACTGCTTACTTGAACACATTCGAAAATGCAGTCGACGGTGCTCTTTCGAAAGTTGGTAACTTCCAGCAAAGATTAGACCTGAAAGACAACTTCTTAACATCTGCTATTGCTAACTCTCAATCCAGTTACAGCAGATTATTCGACGCTGACATGGCTCTCGAACAATTGAGCGCTACCAAATACTCGATCTCGGCTCAAGTATCTACTTCCATGTTAGCTCAGGCTAACTTTGCTCCTCAACAAGTTCTTTCATTATTCGGTTAATAGGACTTAATCCCGGGGATTTTCCCCGGGATTTAATTTTTTAATAATTTGGAGATAGATAATGTACGGCAGATATTCGGCAGCAAGACACTTCAATAATGTTAATCAATACTTGGTAAAAGAGATAATAGATGCTAAGCCCGAAAAATTATTGTTGAAAGTATATGATTTCGCCATTGCTCAAGTACAGCGTCATAATTTGGAAAAAGCAAATAAGGCAATTCAGGAATTGATCAATGCACTTAACTTCGAAACAGAAGAAACAAAAGAAATTTCATTAGGTCTGCTGAAATTATATAAATTCTGCCAAGAGCAGATGAGAGCTCAAGAATACGACATTGTTTATAAAATATTATCCGAATTAAAAGAAACTTGGGTAGAAGCATTTAATAAATTGAAGAATAAAGAATGATAGATAGTTCAACTTTATTAAGTAGTTCGGGAATAAATCAGCTCGTTAGTCAATACGAGCAAGTTCAAAGGCAAAGGAGAATTTCTCCTCTGGAGACTCAAAAAACGTCTTATCAAAATAAATCCGATGCCTACTCTTCCCTATCGTCAAAATTGGACGCCTTAAAGGACGTCCTTTACAATTTTAAACAAACGGGTACGAATTCCGAATTCACTTATAAAGCTGCTACAAGTTCGGACGAATCATTCATTAAAGCTACTGCAACATCATCCGCAGGAGTAGGAACCTATAATTTAAGGGTAACACAACTCGCAAAAAGCGATTTGGTTATTTCCAAAGACATAGATACATCCTCATCATCCGCCAACAGCTTAGGGATTACAGACGGCACATACAAAATTCAAATTAAAACCGGTGACGGGTCTACGGGAGAATTTACTTCAAATGTTGAAGTATCGCTAAACACTACCGACACGAATGAAGAAGTAATGGAAGCTATCCGTGATGCGATTAATACAGATAAAGCAGTCATTACTTCGAATGCTAAGTCGGGTACTTATTCCGGAGGATCGACCTCATTCGATATAAATATCAACGGAACTACTACAACCATATCAGACAGCGGTGGCGGCACGTATGAAGATTTAATTGACAGGTTGGTGAGTTCCATCAATGCTGATGTGGACGGAGTGACAGCCGAAAAAGTTACCTCCGGATCATCATTTCAATTAAAATTAACTGTCGATAATACAGATAATTATATTTCAATCAGCCACAATTCCGGCTTTGATCTTGTAACAGATTTGGGAATAAGCGCAACAAAAGAAAAAGCAGCATCCGGAGTAGTTACTGCTTCCGTTTATTCACCATCAACCGGTAAATCACAGTTTTCAATTACATCAAAAAATACCGGTCTCGATTATCGTATCACTTCCCTTTCGGATACAAGTGGAACCGCACTAAATGTTCTTGGGTTGGATTTGGGTACAAGCAGACCGACATACGACCAGAGCACATCACCCGATACTCCGGGATTCTTATATCCGGATACGACCACATCGGGGAATGAATTAAATTCGAAAATGACTTTTAATGGTGTATCTGTTCAAAGAAACTCAAATGTTGTTAGCGATCTTGCTTCCGGAGTGACATTCGAACTGAAATCTACGATGACAACATCCGATAATGATGTTGTGGTCGGTGTTGAAGCTGATGTAACTGAAATCAAATCCAAAATACAAGATTTTATAGATAAATTTAACGATGTTTATTCCTACATAAAAAATAACAGTTTATCGGACAATGGAGTTCGCGGACCTTTCATCGGGGATTCACTCACTTCCTCATTGCGGACTAATATGACAAGTTTGGCAATCAGCACAATTTCCGGTTTGCCCTCAGGTGCAGTAGATGCATTGAATGAAGTAGGAATAACTTTCAACACCGATACCGGTTTGATTATATCGGACACAACGACGCTGGAAGATCAAATTAAAAATAATAACGGTGAACTGGAAGACCTTTTTAATTCAACAAATGGTATAGCTAATCAGTTGTATGATTTAATTGATCCTTATCTCGGTGCAGCCGGATATATAAATAACAGGATCGATTCATATGACAGTTCAATAAAATATATAAATGACAGAATTTCGAGTATTGAAAAATCAATCGATAAAGGGTCGAGCAATTTAAGGGATAAATATCAAGAGATGCAAAATCAATTGGTTATACTTTTGAGTTCACAAAGTTTTATGGGATCGTTTGGTGGAGGATTTTTCTAGAATGGAACAATTAGCCAATCAAATACAAGGATTAAATACACTCTTTATTCAGCTTGAAGGAGAATTGGACTATCTTCTTGAAAACCGTGATGATTTAAGAAAGGAAAGGTTTGAATTTTTAGTAAACACGATAGAGAAAAAAAGAGAAGAATTAAAGTCGAAATACGAATCTTCTATTCTTAAACAATTCAATCCTATTTTCGACGCTCATATTAAAAGCGTGAGTGAAAAGTTATCAAAAATAATTGAATACAAGCGGGAAGACTTGGATAATATTAAAAAATTATTGAAAATAAGCGGGAACAGAAAAAAAGTAGCCCAATATCAAAAATAATTTTAGATTAGGGCTAAACTATTTTAAATTGATTACGATAATTATGTTGAAGGGAAAATAAGCTTGTGCAAATATGAGGTAAAAAATGAAAGTTAACAATGTACCAAATACCGCTTATGTTAAGGCACCAAAGGTGACGCCAAAAGATTCACCGAAGCCTCAACAGACAAAAATCGAAGATAAATTGCAAATATCTTCCGAAGCTAAACACAAATTGAACGATTTGAACAATAAAAAAATTAATGAGATTCGCGCCAACATTGCCGAAGGAAAATATAACAGCGACGAGGTGATAGATAAAGTTGCAGAGAAAATATTAGCGGATTTCGATAACGACGGAGATTAAAACCCTAAATTCATACAACACCCTCCCCCAAAGCTCCTATTTTAGGAGCTTTTCTTTTATTATTATTCGTATATTTTGATTAAAAGTTTTGGGAATTATGCGAATAGGGATTTCATTAGGCGCCGGCGGTGCCAGAGGTTTAGGACATATCAGATTTTTAGAAGTGTTTGAAGAACTTGGGGTTAAACCCTCAATCATTTCGGGAGCAAGTATTGGTGCAATCATTGGTGCGGTATATTCTGCCGGAATGGATACAAAAGAAATAAAAGAAAGCATAAATGATATTATCTTTGAAAAAAATGCGAAATTCTGGGAAATTCACAAGAGGAGCGACTTTATCAAGATGTTCAACTTTATTGATCCCGAAATAAAACAGGGCGGATTAATAAAAGGAGAAAAATTCGTAAATTTTTTGGGAGAAAAGTTAAGCGTATCAACATTTGAAGAATTGAAAATTCCCCTCAGAATTGCAGCTACTGATTTTAAAGAAAATTCATGTGTGGATATTCATTCCGGAGATTTACTTAATGCCATAAGAGCAAGTTACGCAATTCCCGGTTTATTTACTCCGGTGGAACTTAACGGTAGAATTTTAATTGACGGTGGTGTAAGTAATCCCCTCCCATACGACTTAATTTATGATAAATGCGATATTTGTATTGCAATTGATTCATCCGCAAACAAAACAAAACAATTTGACGAAATTCCAGCAGCCTACGAAATTTTATTCGCCGGGTTTTCTATGCTACAAAGGTCTATCATAGAAGAAAAGCTTAAACGATTAAAACCCCATATTTATATTGATTCAGATGTGCAGAATGTAAGGATTCATGAATTTACAAAAGTGAATTCAATCTATGAACAAGTGGAAGGTAAAAAAGAAGAATTAAAAAGAAAATTGAGTAAACTTTTGGAATCCTGATTATTTTTTTATGATCCCGTTTCCATTTTGAATCAATACATATCAAGCTTATTACATAGCCTCGGAATGTAAAATATTTTACACTTCCCCACTATTTCCCTCTTCAATTAAAAAAAGTCATTGATATTCACTTGACTCCGTAGTATACTACAGGTATTATATTTGTAATTAGTAATTTGGAGCAGAAAGATGAAATATTATAAACCGGGAGAAATTTCCAAACTGGCTAACATTAATGTCGAAACATTAAGATATTACGAAAAAATCGGTCTGCTTCCGGAACCCAAGAGAGATGAAAAATCGAATTACAGAATATATTCAAACATCGACTTGAAGAGATTAAAGTTCATACAGAGGTCGAAAGATTTAGGATTTACGCTTAAAGAAATTAAAGAACTTCTTGAATTAAAGGTGGAAGAAAAGTCAACTTGCGGTGATATTAAACACTTAGCCGAGAAGAAAAAGTCAGATGTGGAAAATAAAATAAAAGACCTTATGAAATTGAAAGAAACCTTGAACACGCTAATTAACCAATGTAAAAATGAAGAAATATCAGTTCATGATTGTCCAATTATTGAAGTAATAGACTTAGAGGAATTGGAAGGAGTAAATAATGAAGAAAATAAATTTTCAAAATAGCGCCATAGTAACAGCATTACTGGCATCTTTGTGCTGTATTACACCAGTCTTGGCCGTACTGGGAGGAATAACCGGAATTGCATCATCATTCGAATTTTTGGAACCACTTCGCCCATATTTTATTGGATTGACAGCAATTGTACTCGGATTTGCATTCTATCAAAATTATAAACCCAAAAAGGAAAACGAAATTGCATGCGAATGTGAAGAGAATGAAAAGAGTTCATCGATACAGAATTTTTTAAATACTAAGAAGTTCCTTTGGATAGTTACAATCGTCTCTGTAATATTAATCTCATTCCCCTATTATTCTCAAATATTTTTCCCGGAGTTGAATAATAATTCAATAACAACAAGCTCACGAATATCTCATGCAACTGTCCATATAGAAGGAATGACATGTACGTCTTGCGAACATTCGGTGAATTATGCGTTAAAATCCATAAAGGGAGTTCACAAAGTATCATCCGATTATAAAACCGGCTTGGCGAGGATTGAATATGACCCGGATAATGTAACAGACAAAGAAATTAAAAAAGCGATAGAAGAAAAAGTAGGATATAAAGTAATAAGAATTGAAAAGCAGAAAAAGATGTAATTAAATAAATTTTAAGTTGAGGTAGATAATGACAATTAACACATTGAAATTAAATATTAAAGGGATGACTTGCGAGCACTGCGCAAAAACAATTGAGAAAAAACTTGATCAATTAGATGGAATTGTGGAGAAATCAATAAGCTATCGAGAGAAAAACGGAACTGTTAAATTTGAAGCCGACAAACTCAATTCCGATCAAATAATTGATACTATTAATTCAATCGGTCATTATCAAGCAGAAACCGAAGCACCGGATGATGAATTAAATAGCGACTTCGATCTGATCATTATCGGAGGGGGTTCAGCGGCTTTCTCCGCTGCTATCAAAGCAAGTGAATTAAATAAAACAGTATTGATGATAAATGAGGGTTTGCCCATTGGTGGAACCTGCGTAAATGTAGGATGTGTGCCCTCAAAAATATTAATCAGAGCCGCAGAAGAATATTATAGATCAAAGAATCCTAATTTTAAATCAATAAAAGCAGAAAATTCAAGATTGGATTTCAAAGAATTGATGAACCATAAATCCAGTTTGGTCAATGATTTGCAACAAAAAAAATATGTCGACATTTTGAGTGATGACGAGAACGTTAAAATTATCAAAGGATTTGCTAGTTTTGTCGATAAAAATACTATTTCCGTTAAATCAGAATTAGAATCATTTAACGGGAAGATATTCACCGCTTCTAATATTCTGATAGCAACCGGTTCTACTACATTCATCCCAGAAATAGAAGGGTTGAATGAAGTTAATTATTTAACCAATGAGACATTATATAATCTTGATGAATTACCAAAGCATTTAATCATACTTGGCGGAAGATATATAGCCTTGGAAAACGCTCAACTCTTTGCCAGATTAGGTTCGAAAGTAACTCTTCTTCAAAGGAGCAAACGAATTCTACCGAATGAAATGCCGGATCTTACTGAGAGTTTAAGCGGAATTTTAGCGGATGAAGGGATAAATATAATTACGGGAGTAAGTATTCAGAAAATTTATCAAAATAATCAAGAAATTAAAATTGATTATTTAATCGACGAAGAAAAACATTCATTGGAAGGCAGTCATCTCTTGGTTGCTACAGGAAGAAAAGGAAATACTAATGGATTAGGATTGGAGAAAGTTGGAGTGGAAATTCACGGAAATAATTTCATTAAGACAGACGAATATTTAAGAACCACGGCGAATAATATTTATGCAGCCGGTGATGTGACCGGAGAATATTTATTTGTCTATTCTGCAGCTTACGAAGGCTCATTAACCGTAGAAAATATGTTTAACGGTGCAAAGAGAAAAAAAGAATATTCTGTATTTCCTTGGGTGATTTTCACAGATCCACAAGTTGCCGGAATAGGCATGGACGAAAACCTAGCATACAAAAATAATATTGATTATGATGTTTCTGTAATAAGTCTTAAAGATATCCCACGATCAATTGCAGCAAACGATACAAAAGGCTTTATAAAATTATTAAGAGATAAACAAACGGATAAAATCATTGGTGCAAGAATATTGGCACACGAAGGCTCCGAACTTTTAATGGAGATTGCTTTAGCGATGAAATATAGCATAACGGTAAATGAACTAAAGAATATGTTTCATCCATAT
>CAZULK010000071.1:0-13223 GCA_964621225.1 uncultured Melioribacteraceae bacterium
GTCTGCATGATGTTATATTTTTCCGACAGGTCACGAATGGGACGGAAAAACATCTCGGTATATTGAATGAAAGCAAAAAGAACACCGACAGTTAATGTTCCTTCCAATACGTTTCCGCCACCGTACCAAATAATTAATGCTATTGCTATCGAACTAAGAAATTCAACCGACGGATAAAATATCGCATAGTAGAATATCGATTTAATGTTCGCTTCTTTGTGATCTTCGTTGATGGAAGAAAACTTGTTTAATTCTTCCTTTTCCTTGTTAAAAATTTGAACAATGTTCATTCCGGTTATATGTTCTTGCATGTATGAATTCAACCGCGCAAGATGAAACCTTACGTTTCTATAAGCATCCCTTACTTTTCTGCGGAATAAAAAAGTACCGTAGAATAATATTGGCAGTACCGATAAAGTTACCAGTGAAAGGTCCCATGCCAAAAAGAACATGAAAATGAATATCCACACGATGATGAAAATATCGCTGAATATCATAACAATACCGGAGGAGAATAATTCATTCAATGATTCAATATCATTCGTAACCCTAGTTACAATTCTACCGACCGGTGTTTTATCAAAAAATTTAAGGGATAATTTCTGTACATGTTTGAATACTTTCACCCTAAGGTCATAAATTATTTTTTGACCCATCAATTGGGTAAAGTATGTGAGGAAATATTGAATAACAGCTTGGAATACCAAAGAAGCAATAAGCAATAAGCTTATTATCAATAATCCGTTGTAATCTTTATTGGCAATTGAATCGTCGATAGCAATTTTTGTGAGATAAGGTCTAACGGGACCCAAACCGGCAACAACTATATTTAATAGAATCGCAAGAAAGACATATTTCTTATATGGCTTTACATAACCAAGTAATCTTTTCATCAACTTGGAATCGTAAGCTTTGCCCATTATTTCGTCGCTTTGCATCGACATTAAGCAATCTCCTGCAATTCTTTTTCCAATTGTTGTTTCAAATGAATATCTGCGTAAATACCCTTCAATTCCACAAGTTGATCGTGTGTGCCTTCTTCAACAATTTTACCGTTATCAATCACATAAATTTTATCTGAATTTTTTACGGTGGAAATTCTGTGACTAATAATGATACTTGTTCTATTCTTCATGAACTCTTTGAGTTCGGTTAATATTTCCTCTTCGGTATTTGTATCCACAGCGGAAAAACTATCGTCCAATATCAGTATTTTGGGATCAACAGCTAATGCACGGGCTAATGAGGTTCTTTGCTTTTGACCGCCCGAAAGTGTTATTCCCCTTTCGCCAAGCACAGTTTCGTATCCTTCGGGAAAATCTTTTACGTCTTTATCCAACCGGGATATCTTCGCGACTTTCAGCATCCACTCTTCCGACTGGTCTTTCGATCCGTATAGAATATTATTTTTTAATGATTCTGAGAATAAAAATGTCTCCTGCGGCACCAATCCGATATTCCTCCTCAGTACAGAAAACGGAATATCTTTCACATTCACACCATCAATCAACACTTCGCCGGAGGTAACATCAAACATTCTTACAATCAAATTGATCAGAGTTGTTTTTCCAACTCCGGTATGTCCTACAAAAGCTACCGTTGCACCTTTTGGTATTTTAAGATTTATCCCCTCCAACACCAACGGCAGGTCTTCTCTATATTTGAAAGAAACATCTTTAAATTCAATTTCACCTTCAATATCCTTTAACGAATCATCCGTAGATTTAACTTCAGTAATTTCACTCTTTTCGTTTAATATTTTAAGTAATCTTTTCATGGAAGCCGATGCTTGCTGAATAATATTCATTATCCAACCGAAAGCTATCATCGGCCAAATCAACAAGCCTAAATAAATAATGAATGCGGAAAGGTCGCCCAATGTTAAAGTTTCATTTATCACCATTGTTCCGCCGGCCCAGATGACAATGATAATAGAAACTCCTGAAATCAGGAAAAGTATCGGCATGAATAAAGCTTGTATTTTCACTTTATCCATATTCCTTTCCAAATATTCCTTGCTCGCTATGTTGAACCTTTCAATTTCACTCTTTTCCCTTACGTAAGATTTTATTACCCTCATTCCGGAAAAATTCTCTTGAGCTTTGGTCGTTAATTCCGAAAATTTCTCCTGAATTTTGGTAAACTTTTTATGGATTTTCTTACTCAATTGGTAAACAAAAAATGACAATAGAGGCAACGGTACCAAAGTATAAAAAGTTAACAAAGGTGAGATTGATAACATTATTGATATAACCATTATGAATTTGGTGCCGGTATCTATTGAATACATCACCGCCGGCCCCACATACATACGAACTGCACTGATATCGTTCGTTGCATGAGCCATTAAATTTCCGGTGGAATTATTTTGGAAGAATCTCAGCGGTAATGTTTGAATATGCTTCCAAAAATCCTGCCTCAAATCATATTCAATCTCTCTGGAAACGACAATTATGGTTTCGCGTATAAGAAATCTAAAAATACCGCTTAGCAACGCCGCACCAACTATATAAAAAGAGTAATTAATGATTTGAGAAATATCCTGATCGGCAATAATTCCGTCTATACCTTTACGCAGTTGCAGAGGAATCATCACCTGAAATAGATTGGAGCACAGAATAAAAATAAACCCGAGAATGAGCTTCTTTTTATGACTGAAAAAATATTTATTTAAATGCTTTAAACTATTCATTACAATATTTTAACGTCCCTCATCAAAATTGGTTCATATTAGGACTAAATATCCATTAACAATTTATATAATTTCAATTATACCACAAACGTAAAATTTATTCTATAACATCGAACCCGGTATATTTCCTCAAGGGTTCCGGAACAATTATTTTTCCGTCGGGAGTTTGATTATTTTCCAATAAACTTACCATCAATCTACTGGTTGCCAATCCGCTGCCGTTCAAAGTATGCACGAATTGAGGTTTTTTCATATCTTTATATTTGAACCTGATTGATGCCCTTCTTGCTTGGAAATCCTCGAAGTTACTGCATGAAGAAGATTCCAACCACTTTTGTTCTGCGGGTGACCAAGTTTCGATATCGTAACATTTTGCTGCAGAAAAACTTAAATCACCTGTACAAAGCAAGAGTATTCTATAAGGAACATTCAATGCTTTCAGAATATCTTCGGCATCGGAAACCAGTTGTTCCAAATGGTCGTAAGAATTTTCCGGTTCAACAATTTTAACCATTTCAACTTTGTTGAACTGATGGACACGCAAAAATCCTTTGGATTCTTTTCCATGTGAACCTGCTTCCCTACGGAAACATGCAGAAAAGGCAACATAATTTTTAGGCAGTTCACCGTCTCTTAATATTTCGTTCCTGTGTAAATTTGTAACCGGCACTTCAGCCGTAGGGATTGGGAAAAGATCATCAATCGAACAATGATACATGTCTTCTTCCAATTTGGGAATTTGTCCGGTTCCCTTCATTGAATCCCGGTTTACAAGAAACGGAGGAAAAACTTCCGTATAGTTATGTTGATTTATATGAACATCCAACATGTAATTAATAAGTGCTCTTTCAAGTGTAGCACCCTTCCCGACATACACCGGGAAACCGGAACCGGAAATTTTAGCTCCCCTCTCAAAATCGAGGATGCCTAATTTCTTACCCAATTCAAGGTGATCGAGCATGAAATCTTTTTTATCAAATTCATATCCATCCGGAGTCCATCTTCTTACTTCAACGTTATCATCTGCGGACTTACCAACCGGAACCGATTCATGAGGTAAATTAGGAACCCATGCAAGTAATTCATTCAACTCTTGTTCCGTTGACCTCAACTTATCATCCATTTCCTTTATTTCATCGGCAACTTTTTTCATCTCGGCTATCAGTTCATCAGCGTTCTCGCCGCTTCTTTTTAATTTACCAACTTCAGCCGATACTTTATTTTTTTGTGCCTTTAATTCTTCTACTTTGCTTATTATCGATCTGCGTTCGTTATCCAAAGCAAGAATTTTATCTACATCGGCTTTTTCGTTCTTGTTTTCGACCGCTTTCTTAACCAGTTCCGGATTTTCTCTAAGTAATTTTATATCTAACATCTTTATCCTCTTACAACAATGTTGAATACCTTATTAGGTATGTAAATTTCTTTAACAATTTGTTTTCCGTCTGTATGAGCCTTCACATTTTCCTGTTCGTAGGCTGCTGCTTTCACTTCTTCTTCAGCGGCATCCTTTGGCATATTGAATTTGGCTCTTACTTTTCCGTTTACCTGCACAACAATAGTAACTTCGTCCACGACTAATGCTTTTTTATCAACTTCAAACCATTCGGGTTTGGCGAAAATAGATTCTTCGTTACCAAGCAATTCCCATCCTTCTTCGGCCAAATGTGGCGCCAAAGGTGCAAGCATTACGGTAAACCTTCTCAATGAATAAGCTTTTATTTCGTCACTGCAATCTTTCAAGTTTTTGAATTCATTGATCAATTCCATTAAAGCAGCAACTGCAGTATTGAATGAAAATTTCTCGAGGGAATATTCAACTCTTTCCAAAGTTGCATTCACTTTTCTGTAAACAGATTTTTCAGCCTCATTAAGAGTATTCAGGTCATACTCATCTTTTGGTGTACTGCTTTTAAATATTCCCTTATATTCATTAAATAAATTAAAGGAACGTTGAACGAATCTGTCCACACCAACTATTCCTTTGTCGCTCCAGTCTCCTCCGTCTTCATAAGGACCCATAAACATAAGATACATTCTAAAAACATCCGAACCATATTCTTTTGTGAATGTATCCGGGTTAACAACGTTACCTTTGGATTTGGACATTTTAGCGCCTTCGTTGGTTATAGTTCCTTGATGAATTAATCTTTGGAACGGTTCGTCGCTATTTACCAATCCGATGTCCCTTAAAAATTTATGAATGAACCTTGCATAGAGAAGATGCATTGCTGCGTGTTCTGCACCACCGACGTATGTATCTACCGGAGTCCATTTATTAGCAAGATCGATATTAAACATTCCTTCTGAATATTTGGGATCGAGATAACGGAGATAATACCATGATGAATCAACAAAGGTATCCATTGTATCAACATCCCGTTTAGCAGTCTTACCACAGTTGGGACATGTAGTATTAACGAACTCGGAATTTCCTGCCAAAGGAGAACCACCATCCGGTTTGAAATCTACATCATACGGTAATTCAACCGGTAATTGATCTTCGGGAACCGGAACTTCTCCGCAATCATCACAATAGATAATTGGTATGGGTGTTCCCCAATAACGTTGACGGCTTATCAACCAATCTCTGAGTCTGTAGTTAACTTTCCTCTCGCCTATTCCTTTTTCTTCCAGGAAATCGGAAATTTTTTCTTTCCCTTCGTCGGAACGGAGTCCGTTGAATTCTCCGGAATTGATCATCGTTCCGATTCCGGTAAATGCTTCCTTTAATTCATCTTCGGCAGTTTTTCCGTCTTCCAATATTACCTTTCTGATTGGCAGGCTGAATTTAGTAGCGAATTCAAAATCCCTTTCATCGTGACCTGGAACAGCCATAACCGCCCCGGTTCCGTAAGTTGCCAATACGTAATCTGCTATCCACACCGGAACTTTTTCTCCATTAATCGGATTAACTGCATATGCACCGGTGAAGACACCAGTTTTTTCTTTTACTGTAGAAGTTCTTTCAATCTCGCTGAGCGTTCTTACTTCTTCAATATATTTTTCGACTGCTTCTTTTTGATCCGGTGTAGTTATTTTTTCTACCAATTGATGTTCCGGAGCCAAAACCACGTATGTAACCCCGAAAAGTGTATCGGGACGAGTAGTGAATACAGTAAATTTGTCATCACTGCCATCTATCGAGAAGTTGATTTCGGTTCCTGTGCTCTTTCCAATCCAATTTCTTTGTATGTGTTTGGTTTTATCCGGCCAGTCGATTGTGTCCAAACCTGAAATTAGTTCTTCAGCATAGTCGGTTATTTTGAAGAACCATTGCGTTAAATCCTTTCTGATTACAGTCGTAGAACATCTCTCGCAAGTACCGTCTGCCTGAACTTGTTCGTTAGCCAGCACAGTTTGACACGAAGGACACCAGTTTACGGGTGCATTCTTTCTGTATGCTAATCCTTTTTTATATAATTGCAAAAAGAGCCATTGATTCCATTTGTAATATTCCGGAACACAAGTCATCAATTCTGCATTCCAATCGTACATACAGCCCATATTTTTAAGCTGCACACGAATATCTTCAATATTTTTCATCGTGCTATCGAATGGATGCACGCCGGTTTTAATTGCATAATTTTCTGCAGGTAATCCGAATGCATCGTAGCCCATCGGTTCAAATACATTGTAACCTCTTAACTTTTTGTATCTTGCAAATGAGTCGGTGGGTCCGTAGTTGTACCAATGCCCAATATGCAATTTTGCACCGGAAGGATAAATGAACATAACCAAACAGTAGTGTTTGTTCTCTGTTTTAGTCAAATCGGTTTGAAAAGCTTTATTTTCTTCCCATTTTTTCTGCCATTTCTTCTCAACTTCTTCAAAAGGATAGCGCATCGTATCTTCACCTAATTTCTTAAAAAATAGAATTGCAAGTTATTAAAATGGAATAAGTTAAGCAATTTAAACATTCACAAACATGACCGGAATAAAGCCGCCGGAATAAAAATATTTTTTGAATTAAATTTTATAATTATATCGTTGAATTGAACAAAGGAGAATTAGTATTTCTTTCTCCCTTTCCACAAAGCCTTTAACCTTTCTTTCAGGCTTTTCTCTATTCCGTTATCGGTAGGATGATAATATTGAACCGGTTTCATTTCGTCGGGAAAATAATTTTCTTCCACAAAGTTATTTTCGCCTTCGTGAGCATATCTATAACCTTTATGATAACCGAGTTCTTTCATCAACTGGGTAGGAGCGTTTCGAAGTTTCAGCGGAACAGGATAGAGAGGTTTCTCTTTCACATCCTTGAAAGCAGCCTTAACGGCAACATAAGAAGCATTGCTTTTGGGAGCCGAAGCCAAGTAGGTAACACATTGAGCAAGAATTATTCTAGCTTCGGGCATACCTATTTTATGAACAGCGCTGAATGCAGCTTCTGCCAAAACCAATCCGTTCGGAGCTGCATTACCGACATCTTCGGATGCCAAAATCACCAAACGGCGGGCAATGAATAATGGATCTTCCCCTCCTTCCAGCATGCGAGCCATCCAATAAAGTGCTGCATCCGGATCACTTCCCCTAATACTCTTTATAAATGCAGATATTATATTGTAATGCTCTTCACCGCTTTTATCATAAATGATATTCTTTCGTTGAACTATATTCTCAATTGCTTCTTTGGTTATTTTAATCTCTTCATTCTTCGCTTGGGAAATAACGACATTATCCAGAATGCTGAGAAGTACACGAGCATCTCCCCCGCTGATGTAAATTAAAAATTCTTTATCTATTTCCGTAATATTAAGAGAGGATAAAAAATCATCTTTGCTTAATGCAAAATCTATAATATTCATCAAATCGTCTTTTGTGAGCTCGTTCAATACATACGTTCTTGCCCGGGAACGCAATGCAGGTATAACCTCGAAAGAAGGATTTTCGGTTGTTGCACCAATTAAAATCACTTCTCCCGATTCCACAGAAGATAGCAACGCATCTTGCTGGGCTTTATTGAAACGATGAATTTCATCGATGAATAGTATCGTACGGATATGATAGAGCATATTATTTTTTGCTCTTTTTATTATCTCACGAATCTCTTTTACACCGGATGAAACAGCATTTATTTGATGAAACTCCGAGTTTGTCTTTTCCGAAATAATTTTTGCGAGAGTTGTTTTTCCCGTTCCCGGAGGCCCCCAAAGTATGAAAGAGCTAAGATTATCACTCTCAATCATCATTCTAAGCGGTTTCCCTTCTCCTACAAGATGGCTCTGACCTTGGAATTCATCCAATGACTTTGGTCTTATTCTTTCTGCCAGTGGTATTTGCGGAATATCTTTCATTAGAAACCGGAATCCTTCTGAATGGAAAAGACTTGTTCATTTGGTTTTTGCATATAATATTTTTCGCGGGCAACTTTTTCCAAAGTATATTCGCTATTTTTCAGGGAATCGATATTTGCTTCCAATTCTTTTATTCTTTCTTTGGTCTCAACTATCTCTTTTTTCAATGCATTGGTTTCGTTTTTTAAATCGAGATAAGTTAATAATCCTCTATCGTTAAAGAAGATATAGATAATCAGAAGAAGAGAGATTATTATTATAGTAATAAGAAAAATATTTTTTTCTTTCTTCTTCTTAGCCATTGATTGCCATCTCAATCATTTTCTTTATTAGCGAAGGAAAACTTACGCCATCTGCTGCTGCCATTTTGGGAAGCAATGAATGACTTGTCATGCCCGGTAAAGTGTTTACCTCTAAACAATAACTGTTATTGTTTTCGTCCAGCATAAAATCAACTCTTGCAAAGTGTCTGCATTTAACCGAATTAAAAGCCAGAAGTGCTTGGTTCTTTAATTGTTTACTTATTTTTTCCGGTATATCTGCCGGAACAAGATACTCAGTCATTCCGTCGGTATATTTGCACTCGTAGTCATAAAGTTTATGCTTGGGAACAATTTCCAAAACAGGGTAAGCATGATTATCAACAATCCCAACCGTCAGTTCCCTTCCTTTCACATACTCCTCAACCAACACCGAAACATCATGTTCAAAAGCAAGATCAACAGCGGAGGTTACATCTTCCGGAGTTTCACATATTGTTAAGCCAATGGTTGAGCCCTGTTGATTAGGTTTAATAATGCATGGATACCCGAAAAATTTTTCAATTTTTGAACGGATTAAATTATCGTCACGGGTATTGTGTTTAACCACAAACCATTTTGGCGTTGGAACATGGAAATGTTGAAACATAATTTTGGACATCGATTTATCCATCGCCAAAGAACTGGAAAGAACCCCGGAACCGGTATACTTTACCCCTTTCATTTCCAATAGAGCTTGTATCATTCCATCTTCGCCGTAATGACCATGCAACACCAACAATGCAACATCGACATCATCAAATAGACCGGAATCGATACATTCTATATATTTGGAACTATCCCTGGGGTTATCTACTTTCTTGAAAAAATCCTCTTCATTTTCCGGCTGCATTTTGCCGAATGCCGGATCAATTAACTTATAATCAATGTTCAATTCTTTAATTGCTTTGAGCACCGCTTTTCCGGAAAGCAGACTCACTTCCCTTTCATCCGAAATTCCACCGAGTACTAATCCAACTTTCATCTCTCACCTAATAATCTAATCTATTCTTTCTATCTACACTGATTCCATAAACTGACGAAGCAATATTATAAAGTTCTCTTAATTTTGTGTGTGGCAGAGCTTTCTCTCTTCCCAATGCCCTTGCAATAAACAAAGTTTTGGCAGCATGTTCAAGTTTTTCAGTTTTATAATAAGCATCCTCAATATTTTTACCGAAAGTCACCGCTCCATGATTCTCTAATAACATTGCCCAGGCATAATCGATATGCGGCTTCATTGAATCGGGCAACTCGTTTGTAGAAGGAGTACCATATTTACAAAGTGGAATTTTCCCCAGTGAAAGAATCACCTCGGGAAATACAGGTCTGTCAATCCTTTCTCCTATTGCAGCGAATGCGGTTGCAAAGGGAGGATGTGTATGAACAACTGCATTAATATCGGTTCTGTGCTGATATGCCAAAAGATGAATCTTTACTTCCGTGGTAATCTTTCCTTGACCGGAAATCAATTTCCCGCTCAAGTCTATTTCCAAAATATCTTCGGGAGTAACATCCCCTTTGCATACAGCCGAACGAGTAATTAATATTGTATTTTGTTTTGTTCTAAGCGAAAGGTTTCCATCGTATGCGGAAACAAATTCCTTTTCATAAACTTTATGACAAAATTTTACCAGATCATTTACCAGTTGCATCTTCACGTATCATTTCCATAATTTGAATATTTTTCAATCCGTCGTAACCGTTAATTTCGGGAGTTTCTCCGTTCAACATTGCTTTTTGAAATTCTCTCAATCTGATTAATAAAAGATTAGCTCTTTTTCTGAATGTTTTTCGAGCCTCGTTATAAAGGTCAATTGTCAATTTTGCCGGAATATTTCTCGAAGCAATTATATTATCGATGGTTAAATATCCTTCGTGACCAAGTATAAAAATTTGATTCGGAGCTTTCTTGGCATTAAAGGAAACATTGATTATACCGTAACCTCCGTTGTTGAATTTCAAAAGAGCGGCAGAGAAATCTTCAACTTTACTCTTATAAATTATATTATCCATATACCCTTTGGCGGCATCTATTTCTCCGTTTAAATATCGTAGAAGATCTATCATGTGAGTCCCTACATCCATCAAGGGTCCCCCTCCAAAATCGGGGTTAAATCTGTAATTTCCATCGGGTGGGAAATCAAAATTGAATGAGGCTTCCACAGAAATAACTCTTCCGATTATTCCGTTTTTAATCAACTCCTTTGCTTTACGAACCAAGGGGTGGAATCTGTGGACATAATCGAGACTCAAGTGTACATGATTATTATCGCACGCCTCAACCATTTGAGCCGCTTCCTCGGAATTTAATGCCAAAGGTTTTTCGCAGAGAATATGCTTCCCGGCCTTTGCAGCTTCAATTACCTGCCATGCATGATCTTGATTTGCACTGCCGACGTATAATACATCGAATTCGCTATTGAGGAATTCCGAATAATTGTCAAAATGATTATCTACGGAAAATTTATTTGCCAATTCTTTTGCCCTGCTATCCGAAGAAGAATAAATTGACACAACTCTGCTTTTAGTTAATTGATTGAGTAACGGAAGAACCGCATTTTCTGTAAATTTACCGCAACCGGCAACGCCCCATCTCAATTTTTTAGCCCGACCTTTAAAGAGAATCTTTCTTTTAGCTGGAAGCATATTATCCTCTATATATTTAATCTTTTCATTAACTTTTTGATCGGTTCTGCATTTTGCATGATGTAAAAATGAATAGCAGGAACATTACGATTCAACAAGTCTTCAACTTGTTTTGCCGCCCATTCAACACCGATATCGACAACGTGTTCGTTCTTGGCGTTTAAAACTTCTTCGGCTAATTCGGGAGGAATATCAATAAAGAAATTCCTTGGCAAAGAAGTTACTTGTTTTTTGGATGTCAATATTTTTAACCCCGGTAATATGGGAACATCAATTCCTTCTTCCTTACATGCATCGACATAATCATAAAAATAATTATTGTCGTAAAACATTTGAGTTACAATATATTCCGCTCCGGCGTTTATCTTTTCCTTTGTAAACTTAATATCCGTTCTCAGGTTGGGCGCTTCGAAATGTTTTTCCGGATAACCACCAACACCAATACAAAAATCCATTGGTTCGGCATCCAGCAAAGAATCTTCGAGATATTTACCTTTATTCATATTCGAGATTTGATTAACCAAATCAATTGCATAATGATTTACGCTTCTTCCGAACTTAACGGGCTTTTGAAATCCGGCATCATCACCGCGGATAGCCAACACATTATCAATTCCCAAATAATGAAGTTCTATAAGAAAATCTTCCGTTTCTTCTTTTGTGAAGCCTTGACAAATAACATGAGGGACTGCATCGACATTATACTTATTCTGAATAAGAGCACAAATCCCCAGCGTTCCCGGTCTTTTTCTTTTAATCTTCATTTTGAATTCACCGCTGGGAGTTTCTTCGTAAACCACCTCTGCCGCATGTGATGTTATGTCAATAAAAGGGGGATTATATTTTACTATCTCATCCAGTACCGAAAGGAGTTGCTTAATATCACCTCCCCTTTTCGGCGGAATAATCTCGAAACTGATTAATGTGTCTTTTGCCTTTGCCAGATGTTCGGTTACTTTCATTTGCAATCCTTATAAATTGAACCTCAAATTTAAGAATTTATAAGCAAAACTTCTTTAGTAAGGTTTTATTGTTAATGAATACAGGAATGAATCTTCATTAAAATTAACTTTAATTAAATCTCCATTCAACCATTTTTTTGTGAAATTGTTATAAAATTCACTGCCGGGATGCCCGGATATTCCCGCCGGCTGGATTATGTAAATTTGATTTGGTGTGGAAAAATCATAAATCATTCTCATTGCGGAGCCGAGATTTGCATCATATGGTTCATTAAATGAATATCCCGTGTTATATAGTGTTGTATGCCCACCGTTCAACTGGTGCGGTCCCAAATCGAAATTATTGTCAATCAATTCGGCAACGCCGTGGAAAGGATGCTTCAAAGTTATTTTATGTAATCTTCCCCACTGCCACATTGCAGGATCTTTCCCGTATTCTGTTTCCAAAGAATAGATTGCATCTACCAAACTTTTACGAATAATAGAATATCTACTTTCCTTAATCTCTGCGGTTTTGACGTTATCCCACAATACGGAGTTTTTACGCAGCAGTTGTTTCATCACGAGAAGCGGAACATTTGATATAAACGAAAGCTTCTTTAATACCGTATCGCCAAGTTCATCGGCAAGAGTGTTTTTTAATAGTGAATTAAAAAAGGCTTCGAAAATTGAGGGTGTTTGAGAATACTTGGAATAAGTATAGTCCCATTCTTTCAATAAATCCAAGGCTACTTTCAGATTTTCATCTTTAATCTTCACATTCGAGAATGCATTGAGAATTTCTTCTACAAATTCTTTAGGATAACTGCTTGTAATATCTTTTTGCATATTCATTAAGAACTTAGTATCACTCTCGGGAGTAATGGTGAGTAATTCTTCTGCCCTTACGAATCTTTCTTCCGGTTCCCAGAAATTCGTTATGTAGTAATTTAATTTATCCGGTTTATTGTTTGCCGAAGCAATAAATCCTTTCGAAGGATTAAATTCACTTGGAAGTTTATCGAAATTAATAAATCCGTTCCAACCGGCAAATTCATTGCCGTACAATATTTGTCCGGGATTCTTTCTTTTGGGAATTGCACCCGCTGCATGCCAGCCTATGTTTCCATCTATATCTGCATAAAGAAAATTTTGTGCTGGAGAACCGAAATCTTTTAAAGCGGATTTAAACTCGCTCCAATTACCTGCTTTATTTAAATTTATAAATGCTTTTAATTCACCATGATTTTCTGCAGCGGTCCATTTTAATGCAATTGCTTTGTTAACTTTGCTTTTGCCGTAAAGAAAATCCAATAAATGTCTGTTATTAATTACCGGTCCGAAT
>CAZULK010000072.1:0-13148 GCA_964621225.1 uncultured Melioribacteraceae bacterium
TTATAAAATCGGCTTTATCATACTTGAAAGGACCAAACTCTTTATTATATTTTTTGACCAAAAACTCAAATGGAATTGTAGTTAACATTCCCGAAGGTGAAATTATCAGTTCGCCTTTTCCCTCTATTCTCTTTTCAATTTCTCCGAACAGAGCCGAATATAAACGATGGGAAGCATCCAAATTAAATGCAAATAAATCTTGATTAAAGAATATATCCTTGAATTTTTCCCTCTTGTAATAAGGGGATAAGGCTGCAATCATTTCGCCCAATTGTTCTTCGGTCAAATCAACTTTTTTGTAGCTTAAGCCCTTTGTATCGAGTATGAAAATGATGAGATGATCTTTTCTAACCAAATAACTGATAAAAATCTGATCTTCCGAAAGCTTATTCGTTAAATCTTTTGCCAGTGTGTATCTTAACTCTTCAATACCGAATAAATTTTGTTCAACCGATTTTAATTCTTCAATAACTTCAGTTCGATTACCCGCGTTCACCAATCCCGATTTCAACTTCCATTTCAAGTCGAAATATTTTTTCAGCAATTCTTTGTCGTTTTTCGAATTAATTATATTCGAGAATGTGTTGAACGACTTACTTGTTTCATAAATGTTAAATGCTTTTTCGTATTCTCCTGCATCTATCAGTCCATCAACATAATCATCTACCAAACTGAAACTTGAAGAGAGAAAATTCAATTGAAATTTATTGCTGCTGGATAAAGTTTGCATTAAATAGGAGTATTCATTAAATGCTTTGTCGAAATATTCTTCTTTCTTTTCCCACTCCCCGGAAGCTTTTGCCAAATAATAATATGCTTTCATCATCCCGATATGATCGAAAATATTCGATGCATACTCCAAGGAATTTCTCAACGACTTTCTCGCCGGAGCAAATTTCTTTTTGCCCAAATAAGCTCTTCCTGCAACCAAATCGATTTTCTCAATCAAATAGTATAATCCGTATTGATTAACTATTTCCCTAATGTTATTGCATATTTTTATTGTTTTGTCGTATTCGGCATTCTTCAAACTTAATTCTGCTAAAACGAGTTTTGCGTTTAAACTTGTAAGTATATCACCCGATTTTAATGCAAGATTTTCTGCTGTAGAAATACACTTCTTTGCCTTGGCGTAATCATATTTGTGAATATATAATTGTCCCAATTTAAGATTGATTTCCGCTTGAAGGAAAACATCATCTGATTTTTTCGATAACTGCATTGCATTGGAAAGATGATTTTCCGCTTCTTCGAAATTTCCGGTATTGAACTCCAGTATCCCGATACTCTCGTTTACTTTAGACCTTAATGAAATATCTTGAGCAGCGGAGGTTAGAGAATCTGCCAGAAAGTAGTAGTGTTCGCCTTTGGAATAATTAGCCAAATTAGTATTGATATCTCCCAATCCAAGTAAATTCAGAGATTTTGCACGAATGTCGTCTTTACTGTAAGAAAGTCCTATGCCGTAATAGTATTCTGCCAAATAATAATTTCCAACTATCACATAAAGATTTCCTATATTGGCGGCTAGAAGTGCAAGCCTTTTTCTGTTGTTTAGTTGGGAATATATTTCAAAACTCTTTTCGTACATCTTTCTTGCTTCAACCATGTTTCCGGAAGAAGTGTAACTGGTTGCCAATTCGGAAAGTGCCATTGCTTGGAGATAGGAGTTTTTAATTTCTTTGGACAATTCCAGAGCAAAATTAAAAGTTTTTCTGGCATCAAAAACTTTACCGTAATTATCCAGAATTATTCCCAATGAAATTTCGGATTTAATCCGTTCAATTTTATTACCGCTCTTTTGGGAAATTTCCCTGGCTTTTGCATAGTAGCTTTTTGCCTTTTCCAGATTATTCGAAAGATAATAAATTGCTCCAAGGGCATTCAGGAACACGGGTTTGATAAAACTTGATTCATACCTATCCAAAGCGGAACGGCAAAGAGCTTCAGCTTTTTTATAATTACCGATTCCTCTGTAAACATAAATCAAATAGTAATCGAATTTAAAATAATCCCTCCAGACGTGTTCCGTTGAAGGAAGGATATCGAGCGCATTTTTGTATTCATTATTTTTATAGTAAAGTAAAAATTTTATCAAATTTTTATTTTCATCTTTGGTAACCGATTCGACTAATTCTTTCCCTTTGTTCAATGCATTTGCTGCGTCGGTTAATAAATCGAAATAGGAGAAGTCCTTCATATCTTGATTAGCAAAGGGGAGGAGGTCTTTATATATTTCACGGAATTTATTTTCTTTTTTATTCTTAAATTGTTCTACAAGTGTTGAACGGTATTCGTCTCCCTCAAAATTTTTAATCAAGACGTTTTCTTTTGAATTCAAATAGTAATAATATAAGGAATCGATCTCGGTTCTGAAGTTGCCGGCTTGTAATGTAAACAGTGGTATAAATATAAGAAGAATAAGTTTAGGATTGAGTTTTGGGCCGAATTGCATTTTATCCCTCTAATTGCTCTAACATTACCTTAGCTTTTTCGATGAATTTGCCTTTACCTTCCACCACTTTTGTAAGGTAAGTTTTTCCCTCTTCAAAATTTCCAATTATCAAATTAGCTTTTCCCAAATAATAATATGTATCCAATTTGATATTAGAGAAATCTTCCAACTTGTTATGTTCAGCTGATCTTTTCAAATATTTGATTGCGCTGTCGACCTTTGCCAATTCAAATGAATTATATAATCCTATAAAATCGATCTCGGCGGATTTAAGATAGGTAAGCCCAAGTAAATATTCGGAATAGAATACACTCCCGGGATTTTGATTCTTGCTGATGTCGTTTTTAAGATGAAGTATTGCATTTTCATAATCGTTTTTCTGAAGGGCCAATGCAGAGAGATTAAATTCTTCGGTCATTCTTCCGCGTGTTACACTTGAGCTGAAATCTTCGGAAATGCCGGATTCGTAAATTGGCCTATTCAAATTTAACAAACCATATAGCCCGGAATACAAGAAAGCTATAACTATCACAGCAGCAGCGGCGTATTGGGAAATTGAACTATTCAAGAACCAATTCTTTCTGCCGGATTCCACATTGTTGGATATGGTTTGTAACTCGCTTCTTACGTGCAGATCGGTTTCCTTCACTTCTTCGAGCAGCAAGTTGTATTCATCTTTGCATTGTTCGCAATTCTGTAAATGAGCCTCAATCTTGAAAGATAATTTTTCGAAATAGCGCAATTCATTGTCATCTGTATGCTTGAAATATGCATACGATGCCAGAGTATCGAAGGGAATATGAATATTGTCATTGAGTACGCCGGCAATTGATTCGATAGAATCGATTTCTTTTAAATTACCGGGGAATTTTTTACGCAGAACTCCGAAATCAACTTCTTTTCCTGCGTTTACCTCATTTAATATTTCATCCAAACTATTGTAAAAATCTTCCATTTTCATTCCTTGTTTCTAAACGATTAGTCAGTCCAATTTTCAAAAAGTGACAAAGATCAAAATTTTTCTTTCAATTCTTCTATTGTTCTGTAGAACATTTTTTTTATTGCAGCTTCCGATTTTCCTAACTGTTCTGCTATCTCTTGGAATTTTAATCCCTCCCAAAATCTCAATCTTATTATGGTCGCTTTTTCCTGACTCAGTTTATTTAATTCCCTTAAAACAATTTCGGCATCTAATTTAATTGTTTCGTCCTGTTCCTCAATTTGCTGGATTGCAGTGTTGAGCTCAAAGGTTTGCTTATTCTTTGATTGTTTATAATAATTGATAAATTTGAAATAGAGAACTTTTCTCAACCAATTTTCTGTATTCTCAATTTCTTTAAGTTTTTGATGAAATGCCATGCATACATCATTGGTTAAATCGTCAACAACATCGGGGTCGTAAATCTTGTTCAACCTATATTTAGAAAGGAAATAGGAGTGAGCTACGTCACGAATTATGCTCAAAAGCCGCTCAACGGATATTTTGTCTCCTTTTTTTGCGTCAGAAATTAGCGATTTTATATTTTTTTCGCTAAAATTGGTGTAATCGTATTCTTTATTCAAGTTAATGTCACTTTTTCAGAAATTAAAAGACTAATTAAATAAGTTATTCAGTAATAATTTAAAATATATGAAATATTTATTAAAAATTATTTCCATCGCACTAATTTTTTCAGCCGGAGCGTCTTATTCACAAGGGTTCAAAATTAAACCCGGAGAAATTGAATTTAAAGATATTTTCGACCGGCTAGTTAAGGTTCATATTTACAATGAATCTTCGAACGATGTATCAATCGATTCACTCGTTTTCGATCAGTACCGTTACGACACAAGATTTGACTCCGATGTCAATTTCCCCGTAATCCTTTCCAAGGATGATACTCTATCATTCGATTTTCTACTGATAACTTATTTTGATGTTACGGCGGATGACATTCACGATTCTTTACTGGTCTATTCAAATTCTTCATCATTGCCGAAAAAAGTTAAAGTGGAAATCGAGTTTTTCGAGGATGGAGCAACAAAAGGGAAGGTGAAAGGAGTTGTAGAATCCAATGGAAATCCCGTTGCCGATTGTGATGTGTCTTTTATTTTGGATAACAGCTATATTCTCAAAACCGTGAAGACGGATAATGAAGGAAAGTTTGAAGCCGAACTCCCGGTTGCAGAATATACTGTATTGGCCGCAAAAAAAGGTTACTACAACACGTTCTATGGAAATACTACTTCTCCGTTTTTGGCTCAAAGGATTAGAGTTGACGGAGGGAACGGATTTGCAACCGAACAAACCGTAGATATTTCCACATCTCCATCGACGAATACGGGGAATACGGTGACCGGAACAGTGAACGATAATTCCTCCGGTTCGGAAATCGGTACTCCGGGAATAATAATTATCCGGAAAGGTACCCACACACCTCCGAAACGAAATGCTTCCGGCTCAACTTCCTCGGTTACGGATGATACTTATACGGCTATTATCAATCCGGATGGTTCATTCACCGTTGAAGATATACTTAATCCCGGTTATTATTTCATCCAGTCTTTCGCCAATCTATATCTGCCAAGTTATTATAATTCATCTCAGCAACCGGCAATATTTTGGCAGAATGCTGATTCTGTTTTGGTACAAGGTGAGCAGAATAATTTGAATATTTATTGTGATCGTGATTCCTCCTTCGGTGGCGGTTCTGTGAACGGAACAATCACAATAAACGGATTACCGAAAACTGCCGTTAATCCTTATAATGATATAATAATATATGCCGAAAATGTAAATACCGGAAATATTTTCTATTATTCTTTACCGGATGTAACTTCGAGTTTCAAAATGGATAATCTTCCGGCGGGAGAATATATGTTAAGGGCACAAATAATCGGATTGGACGATGCCGTAAGTAAGACTTTTACCGTTTCTCCAAATAATCCATATTTCGACAGTATTTCTATTAAAATTACTACTTCGGATGTAGGAGATGCCCTGATAGCTCCAAAGGAATTTAAATTGTTCCAGAATTATCCGAATCCCTTCAATCCGGAAACTAAAATTAAATTCACTATTCCCGGAAACAGCTCAAAATCTGTTTCCATTAAAGTTTACGATGTATTGGGAAAATTGATTACCACTTTGGTGAATGAAAAAATGCTACCCGGGGAATATGAGGTTAATTTCAACGGAAACAATTTATCCTCCGGCGTATATTTTTATGTACTTAAATCCGGTAATGTCAGTCTTTCCCAAAAGATGATTTTAATGAAATAGTGACATTTGATTTAATTTAAGATTCTTTCCGTCCGGTCGTGAAAAGTGAATTTTTTACCCGACCGGGCGGAATTTTGCATTTTATCCCAGCCTTTGCAATCAAAATAAATTTCCAAAAATTTGAGATTTTTCAACAAAATTGGTCATTTAGATATGTAAAATCATTCAAAATCGGCAAAAAACGGACAATTTTTTGAAATCCAATCTCATTTCCTTATATTTGCACTCTTAAAAATTAAGGGTTATATGAAATTACTAGAAAATCTAAACGAAGCGCAAAGAGAAGCAGTAGAATATAATAAGACCCCGCATATGATTGTAGCGGGAGCAGGTTCGGGTAAAACTCGCGTATTGACATATAAAATAGCATATGTTTTGAAAGAAAAAATGTGCGAACCCGAAAATATCCTTGCCTTAACTTTTACCAATAAAGCCGCCAATGAAATGAAGGAAAGAATCATTGAATTGGTGGGTAAAAAGGCAAGCAAAATTTGGATGGGAACTTTTCACTCGATATTTGCCAGAATCTTGAGAGCTGAGAGCGAAAAGTTGGATTACAGACCCAATTTTTCGATCTATGACAGGGAAGATTCCATTTCCCTTGTTAATAATATAATTACTGCCCTTAACTTGAATATTGATCTTTCTCCAAGCGCAATTCATCATAAGATCAGTCATTTTAAAAATCATATGATCTCGGTTGATGAATATATTGAACATATTGCCAAAACTTCATTGGATAGAAAGATCGGTGAAATTTACAAAGAATATGAAATTCGAATAAAAGAGAACAATTCGATGGATTTTGACGATCTTTTGCTCAAACCGATTGAATTGTTCAATAAATACCCAAGAGTTCTTCAGCATTACAGAGGTCAGTTCAAATATATTTTGGTTGATGAATTCCAAGATACTAACCATGCTCAATATGAATTGATCCAAATGCTCTACAACCGTCTGGTAAAAATATGTGTTGTCGGTGATGATGCACAGTCTATTTACGGTTGGAGGGGAGCCGATATTGGAAATATGCTCAATTTCGAGAAAGATTTCCCCAAAACCAAAATATTCAGATTGGAGCAAAATTACAGATCGACAAAAACAATTTTGAAAGCTGCGGATTCTCTGATCAAAAATAATAAAGATCAGATTCAAAAAACTCTTTGGACTGATAACCCGGACGGAGACAAAATATCCTTAATGAGATGCTCCGACGAAAAGGACGAAGCATTTCAAATTGCCAGAAGAATTAAAAAAGAAATTACTTCAAGAAAGCTCAAATTGAGCGATGTTGCAATTCTTTACAGAATTAATGCTCAATCCCGTGCTTTGGAAGAAGCTTTGAGAAGAGAAAAACTACCGTACAAAATTATCGGCGGTGTAGAATTTTACAGAAGAAAAGAGATTAAGGACATAGTCGGCTATTTAAGAGTCTTGGCTAATCAGGACGACGAAGAGAGTTTGTTGCGCATTATGAATTTCCCTCAAAGGGGTATCGGTAACACTTCAATCACAAAAATGATTGAATTTGCCCGCAGACTCAATCTGACTCTCTTCCAGACTATGGGTAGAATATTCGAAGTTATCGAAGTTAAAGAGAGAATTCAGAAGAACGTTAAAGGATTTAAGCAATTCTTAGACAAATATATTTCTCTTAAGGATGAATTATCTCTAAGCGAATTAACCTCTGCAATGGTAGATGAACTTGGCATTTTGAGAATGTACAAAGAGGAAAATTCTGCGGAATCGATGCAGAGATATGCAAATATTCAGGAATTATTACGTTCGATTCAAGAGTTCACCGAAAATAATAAAAAAGCGACAATTGACGATTATCTTGCTGAAGTTTCCTTGATTTCCGGAATTGATCAGTTTAGTGAATCCGATGCCGTTATTCCTCTTATGACCGTTCATTCTGCAAAAGGATTGGAATTCCCGGTTGTTTTCCTCACAGGTTGCGAGGAGGATATATTCCCTCTGAATCCCAAATTTGATGAAGACGCCCGTTTGGAAGAGGAGAGGAGATTGTTCTATGTTGCATTAACCAGAGCGAAAGAAAAGGTAATAATTACCTACGCTCGTTCCCGCTATCGTTTTGGAGAAGTGGCTTATCAAGCCCGTTCAAGATTTATTGAAGAATTGGATCCCGAAACGGTTGACGAAGTGGAAGGAATTGGAAAGGGACGTTCCAGAAGAAAAAGAAAATCTTATTATGATGAATTTTATCAAGAAGGATTTGACGAAGATTATAACCAAGAAAGAAGAAGCCTGAGAGTTGGTAGTCGTGTTGTACATGAATTATTTGGTCAAGGTAAGATACTTGCGATTAATGGTCAAGGCGATATGCAAAAAGTAAGTGTGGATTTCGAAGAGCACGGTACAAAACACCTCCTTGTTAAATTTGCCAACTTAAGGCTGATATAATGTGAGTGAGTAGTAGTACGAGCCCGGTTCCCGCCGGGCTCTTTCGTTTTAAATATATAATAATTAAATTGACCTCAAGTATTATTAAATTGGAGGTCAAATGAAATATAAATTGATTTTAGTAGTAATCTTTTCCCTTGCTGCATCACTTCTCTCCCAGGAAAAACCAAAGATAATTGATGATTTAGCCCGTCATTACGGAATTGAATCTTTCCGGGATGTGAACTCAATTCATTATGTTTTTAATGTTGAAAGGGGAGATAGAAAGATTTCGAGGGAATGGACCTGGTTCCCGTCAGAAAAAAAAGTGATTAAGGGGAGCGGTAAGGATAAGGTAGAATATATAAGGAATACCTTCGATAGAAAAGACGAAAATTTGTTGAAAATTGACAATCAGTTCATTAACGATAATTACTGGTTACTATTCCCATTCAGACTTTATTGGGATTCCGGAGTTACGATAACCGACGAAGGTGAGAACCATGCTCCTATTTCCGGGGAGAAATGCCACAAACTGGTTGCAGCATATAATAATTCTGACGGCTATACTCCGGGAGATATTTATGAAGTCTTTTTAGATGATCAATTGAATATTTTGGAATGGAATTTTTTGCCCGGCGGTGACCGGAGCAAAACATTTTCGGTCAAATGGAGCAAGCCTGAAAATTTCGAAGGGATTTTGATTTCCACCGATCATAGTGATAAATCGGGTAAATTCCGGCTATTTTTTACAGAAATAATCGTGAATAAGTAATAAAAAAGGCCGTTTTGAAGAACGGCCTTAAGTATTTATAAAATAATAAATTAAGTTTAGTCACTTGCCATAATAAATAAGGGTTTCGACTCAAAACTCTTATAGAAGGGACGCAATCTATCAGTATTGTAGTATTTTTCAACGTCCACAACCTTTTTGTAGCTTGTTACTACTTCAAGATGTTCGTTATCGTATCTACCGTTTCTCAAAGTTACGAGTCTGCCACTTACACCATCCAGGATCAAGTCCAGTGCAAGGTTACCGTATGCCATAGGAACAATCGAATCTATAGCATCCGGATTTCCGGAACGGACAATATATCCCAATCTTTGGTTAATTACATTAATACGTTTTCCATTGTTAAACTTGGGCGAGAGATTCTTCAATTCGCGTGAAACCAAATCGCCAATTCCGCCCAATTTTGCATGTCCGAACATATCTTTTTCCGAATTTTCGAATATCATCTCTTGTCCGTCCATCATGGCTCCTTCCGAAACCAAAACAACTGAATAACGGCTGGGATTCTTGTATCTGTCTTCCGAGAGTAATTCAGCTAATCTTTCGATATTGAATTTATGTTCCGGGATCACGCATCTATTTGCTGCTCCCGCCATTGTGGGTAGCAATGCTGTAAATCCTGCATATCTCCCAAATACTTCAATTACCAAAAATCTTTCATGAGATCCTGCCGTGGTTCTTAAATTGTGTGTCATTTCTATTGTTCGAGTTACACAAGTTGAAAAACCGATGCAATAATCTGTTCCGGGTACGTCGTTATCCATAGTTTTGGGAATCGCAATTACTTTCATTCCTTCTTTATGAAGACGAACTCCGTAACTCAAAGTGTCATCACCACCGATTGGAATAAGATAATCAACACCAAGAAATTCTAAATTTTTCAACACTTCAGGAGTAAGATCGTTTATTTCGTCGGTGTAAGTATCTTTCAAATGCTCCGGAACATTGGCTTTTGGCACATGTGAAGGCCGGGTTCTGGATGTGTGAAGAAAAGTTCCACCGGTTCTTCCGGTTTTATTTACCAATTCTTCTGTTAATTCAATAAAATTATGGCTGTTATCGGCTTTTTCGTCGCGGATAATATCAATCATTCCGCCCCAACCGCGTCGGATACCGATTACTTCATAGCCTTCTCTTCTTGCCCGGATTGTCACGGCTCTTATTGCGGGATTCAAACCCGGAACATCGCCGCCACCGGTCAGAATAGCTATTCTTCCTTTGGATGTTTTTATATTACTCATACTAAACGTACCTCATTTAATTGTTAATAAAACTAGTTTTACCCGGAAATGTAAATATGTTAATTATCTTCTTCTTTTCTTCTGAGAAGCTAATTTAAAATAATTATATGCAGCAAAGCTCAAGAGGAGTGACCATGAAACTACTAAAAAAACTATACCTTCGAATTTCAATCCCATTTATAATCCTGAATTTCAAAAAATCGTAAATGCAAAAATAGACTAATTGTGCATAAAAATAAAGAGGTATCACTCCAATTTTAATTGAAATGAATGAAAATTCATTATATTAAATATATCTTTTTCAGAAAGATGTGAACAAATTGGTGTTTTCGCCGTCAAATTTTAATTATGTTACTTAAATTAATTTCATCGAAATATATTCTTCAACTTGGCTTGAGAATCAGATCCCGTCAAACTTATCATGGCGTAATTCGACAATAAATTTTATGGTTTAAAATATCCACTCATTAAAGGTGAAAAAATGAAAAAACTTTTGGCTTTTCTGTTGGTTGGAATTATACAGATTTCCGGTCAGCAAATCGATTCAAAATACTTAAAAGGAATTTCTCCCAGGTCTATCGGTCCGGCAGGAATGAGCGGGAGAGTTACTTCAATTGATGCTGTAATCTCAAATCCGGATATTATATATGTGGGTACTGCATCCGGTGGGCTTTGGAAATCCACCAGTGGCGGAGTTGAATGGAGTCCGGTATTTGATGATCAGCCGGTTGCAAATATCGGAGCTGTGGCAATTGATCAGAATATCCCGGACATTGTTTGGGTAGGAACCGGAGAGGGTAATCCACGAAATTCACAATCATTAGGCAAGGGTATTTTCAAATCCTTAGACGGTGGAAAAAATTGGAAATGCATGGGGTTGGAAGAGACAAGAACGATTCACCGTATAATTATTGATCCCCGGAATTCTGATGTTGTTTATGTAGCTTCTTTGGGAAATTCTTGGCACGAGAATGAAGAAAGAGGTGTGTTCAAAACAACGGACGGAGGGGAAACTTGGAATAAGATATTATATGTGAATGATTTAACCGGTTGTGCAGATTTGGTGATGGATCCTTCCAATCCAAATAAATTAGTTGCAGCAATGTGGGAGTACAAAAGATGGCCATGGTTCTTCAATTCCGGCGGAAAAGGTTCCGGAATTTATATAACATTTGACGGTGGTAAAACCTGGCAAAAAAGAACTGAAAAAGACGGTCTGCCAAAAGGTAAATTGGGTAGAATAGGATTGGCCATTGCTCCTTCGAGTCCAAATATTATTTATGCTCTTGTGGAAGCCAAAGTGAATGCGCTCTACAAATCCACCGACGGGGGATTTAAATGGAAAAAAGTTTCTGATAAAAATATTGGAAACCGCCCATTTTATTACGCCGATATTTTCGTCGATCCGGATAACGAAAACCGGATTTACAATCTTCATTCAACCGTTACATACAGCGAGGATGGAGGAAGAACATTCGAGACATTGATCCCTTGGTCCAAAATTCATCCGGATCATCATGCATTTTGGGTTAATCCCCAAGACGGAAGTTATCTTTTGGAAGGAAATGACGGCGGTATGGCAATTTCCAGAGACAGAGGCAAAACTTGGAGATTTATAGGTAATCTTCCTTTGGGACAATTTTACCACATAAATGTTGATAGGGATAATCCTTATCATATTTATGGCGGTATGCAGGATAATGGTTCTTGGCGAGGTCCTAGCCGTGTGAGAAGATGGGGCGGAATCCGGAATAGTGAATGGGAAGAAGTAGGATTCGGTGATGGATTTGATGTTGTACCCTACATTCCGGATACCAGATTTGGATACGGTATGTCCCAAGGTGGTAACCTCTACAGGTACGATGTGCTTACAGGAAGTTCCAAAAATATTAAGCCATATCATCCGGAAGGATTGAAGTTGCGCTTCAATTGGAATGCTGCAATTGCACAGGATCCGTTCAACGAAAAAACTATTTATTACGGAAGTCAATTCCTTCATAAGTCTACTGATATGGGGGACAGCTGGGAAATTATTTCTCCCGATTTAACTACAAATGACACATCAAAACAAAAACAGAATGAAAGCGGTGGATTAACCTACGATGTTACAGACGCAGAAAATTATACTACAATAATTAGCATTGCACCAAGTCCCGTAAAAAAAGGAGTTATTTGGGTCGGTACGGATGACGGAAATGTTCAACTGACTACGGATGGCGGTCAGACTTGGAATAATTTGATTGAAAACATAGACGGTGCACCGGAGGGAGGTTGGGTCGCTCAAATAAGGGCGTCAACTTATTCGGAAAAAGAGGCTTGGGTTGTAATCAATAATTACAGAAAAGGGGATTGGAAACCATATCTTTTTTATACAAATGATTTTGGTGAAAGCTGGGTCAATCTGGCTTCCGAGGATAAAGTGGATGGCTATGTGCTGAGTGTGCTTCAAGATCCTGTTGAGCCTAATTTGGTATTCATGGGCACTGAATTCGGACTATGGTTTTCGACCGATATGGGAAAAAATTGGAATAAGTGGAAGAATGATTATCCAACTGTTTCAACTATGGATTTGGCCTATCAGCCGGATGAACAAGACCTTGTAATCGGTACATTTGGAAGGGCGGCTTATGTGATTGATAATATTGCTCCGCTCAGATTCTTAGCACAAAAAGGGGATAATGCATTCCAAGATTCTTTGAAATTATTCTCCATTCCTGATGCTTATATTGAATATAATAAGCGACCAGCAGGCAGCAGATTTGCTTCCGGATTGGAGTATACAGGTAAAAATGAATCAAAATACGCAATGATTACATTCTGGTTATTGCCCGATTCAACCAAAAATAATAAAAATAAAAGTATTAAAATTGAAATAATGGATAATACAGGGAAAGTAATTCGCAATTTAAGAATGAAAAAATATAATCCCGGTTACAACCGCACGTATTGGTATTTGGATGAAAAGGGAATTCGCTTCCCCGGACAAAAGAAACC